>NZ_JASJFB010000320.1:0-11270 GCF_030065455.1 Microcystis sp. M53602_WE12
CCAAAAAGTTTAGCAGCACCTCCCAAGACAGCAACCACCAAAGCTATCAGAATCCCCCGGTTGGTAAATTCCTGATAACCAACCCGTACCGTTAATCCCTCGATTTTCTCGTCTAATACTTTAATATCGCCTTTTAACTCTGCTTTGAGTTCGGCCTGTCCGATTTCTAATTTTGTGAGACGTTCATCGATTTTGTCGATTTTACTTTCAATCCTGGTCAAGACAGCTTCTAGGGAATAGGTGACAGTTTCGTTAGACATTTTGCTATACTTCTAGACTTATCTGGCGACTATCTTAATTATGAAGGGTTTTCATGGTCTGAGACTTGAGGATTTTAGGGATTGCCGCTCAAAGATTGGGTACTATCCAAGCAAGTACCTAAAACTAGAAAAGGGATGAAGTGGCAGTTTTTTGCGATGCTTAAAATGTGACTGCGATAATTAAACCGGAGACTAATAAGCCAAAACCGCTAACCAAAGGCCAAAAACGGGGATAAAACCGAATATTTCCGCCAGAGTGAGTTATTTGACTCCATTCCAGACGAGGAGATAAATCGCGACGAAACCAACCGAGAACTTGTACAGATGTATTGTTTATTGCTGCCATGGGGGGGTTAGTAGTCCTGATTTTATGCCAAAAACCAAAACGATAGTTAGGAGCGAGGGGAATTATGCCAGTGCTATCTTTAAGAAAGAAATTCTTTCCTTGAGCAATTAACTCACCGCGGAGTCGGACGGGGATAGCTGGGAGGGGATGACTGCAAGGATTATCGGTTAAAGAAAAAATATCGCTGAAACTAGCATTGTTGAGACGAGGATAACTGGCTAATCGATTGATAATTATACCCAAACCCCCACCGACTAAAATTAGGCCCAATGCACCCCAAGAGCTAAATTTCAGCCAAAGAAAATCAGCTATGACAACCCCAATAATAAAGCCTAGTCCCGAAGCATAATATAAACACAGTCGTAGAAAAAAGTTTTGATAGAGTTTCTTGGAATCTAATTCCATTTCTTGACATAATAATTTCCCCAGACTAAATTCTATATCTAGATCCATCTGTCGGGCATAGTTAGTTAAAGCGCGAATCCTTTCACCAGTCAGGGGATGATTAGATTGCAACTCTAACCATTTTGCCCAAGGGTTATATATATCCCAGAGAAAACTCTGTCCGATCCGGCGAGACTCCAATGCGATACCATAAACGTTACCGGCAATGATCGCATCCTGCTCCAGGGCAATATTTAATACATTTGTACTGAATGACAGGGGACTAAACTGGGCAGTTTCTTGGACTAAACCAAAGGCAATTTTTACTAAAGCGCGGGCCAAAGCATTGGGATTACCAGTAACTTGGGCAGCAAAATGATCGGCGAAGTATTCTCTAGTACGAGACAGATAAAGACAGCAAAAAACAATAATTGGCCTAAAAATAGTGATAATTGATGAGAGAAGGGCTAGAAAAACTGTGTCTTGAAAATTATTACCTTGATTTTGGGCAAAAGAATCGAGATAACAGCTTAAATGGTCGAAACTAGCACAGATAGTCATCAGGGCAAAGTCTCCCTGCCAAATATGCCCTAATTCATGAGCATATACCGTCGCTACTTCCTCATCGTCGAGATAGGTAAATAAACCTCTGCTAACTACTAAGCGAGCATTACCCCGTCGAGAGCCATAGGTAAAAGCGAGGGGCTGTCCGTCTTCGATAATGCCTAGTTTTGGCGGTTTTAACCCTTTTTCTCGGCATACACGCCCAATTACCGCCGCCGATTCCGGGCTATACCGTTTAATTTCCGCTAAGGACACCCAACGCACTCGATAAAGACGTTTTTGTGTCCAATCAATTAGATTCGGGGCGATAAAAAGGATGAGTCCGCCTAAGAAACCGGTCAAGAGCAAGGCAATAATTACACCCGTCCCCGCAGGGATGAGCAGCAAACGGGTAATTACAAAAAAAAGACCAAATGCTATAGCATAAAAAGCCGTAATTGTCAATAGTTTAGCAAAAATAAGTCTATTTTCGGGGATAGTCCGGGATAACCGGACACTTACCCGTGCTGCTCGTGCTGCCTTGGGCAGCGCTCGAAATTTGACCCCATTAGTGGCAATACCGATGGTTTTTTGTTCAGCACTAAAGATTGTCAGTAATCGTTTGGCCCACTGACTAACTTCCTGATCAAGATGATTTTCTAATTCCAGAGCTAGGGCGATCGCTTGTTGCCGTTGATTATTGCTGCGATAGGCCCGAGCAAGAGCCATTTTAGCTCGAATATATAAGGGAGAATGAAAATTAGCTGACTGTTGGCAATATTCTTCCAGTAATTCTACGGCCCTTGCGTAATCCTTTAGGCGTAGATATTTTAATCCTTCTTCCAGTGACATAGATATCCCTTAGCTGTTTATCTATGTTTAGAGATACCCAAAATCGTAGGAAAGATTAAAGGAGTTGGGGAAGTGGGGGTGTGGGGTGTGGGGGTGTGGGGGTGTGGGGGATTTTTCAGTGAGCAGTAAACAGTAAACAGTAAACAGTAAACAGTAATCAGTGAACTTAAAACTCTGGGTTCGACGGTAGTTACCATGATGGAAATTACTTGACTACATAGTTATATAGAATTTTAAACATAAATAGGTAAGCCAATGATAATTATTAAGTTTTATCAATATTTTGGGCAGTAGCGATCAAGGGAATCAGACAAGTTAGCGAGCCGATTAGGGAAATAGGGAGTAGAATAGAAAGGTTGTGAGTCTATAACTATCGTTAAAATACTATGGCTTGTCCCAAGAAGAAAACCTCAAATGCCAAGCGCGACCAACGGAGAGCGCACTGGAGAAAGCAAGCGGATCGGGAAGCGCAAAAAGCCTTATCTTTGGGTAAATCTGTCCTTTCTGGTCGTTCTAACAGCTTTGTCTATCCCACTAAAGAGGAAGAAGAAGGGGAAGACGAGGAATAATATTCCTATCGGTCATCAGTTACCAGAAAAATTTGGCTGTAGTTCGCTGTTAACACCGAATAAATGTCCTCAAGGTCTAGGACGGTGTAATAACTTGATAGTGGGGAGTGAGGTATAGAAAACCTTTTCGCTCCCTAATATTTTAAGATTTGTTTAGGGTTTTCGTTGCGAGTCTCAACTAATGTTAGGCAAATTCTTTAAAAAACCAGAATCTCCCGATCAAGACCGAGTTCCTCCGGGCCAATATCTCGCTAGTGGTTTTCCTGTGCTTACCTACGGGGATACTCCCCAAATCAAGACCGAGGAATGGTTATTTAAGGTTTGGGGAAAGGTGGCCACGACTAAAATTTTTAACTGGTCGGATTTTATGGCCCTACCGCAGTGGGAATTTACCAAGGATTTTCACTGTGTCACCCGTTGGTCAAAATTAGATGTGACTTGGACGGGAATTAAGGTATCGGATTTTATCACCTTAATTGACCTGCTGCCGGAAGCTACCCACGTTATGCAACACTGTTATGGCGGTTATACCACTAACCTGACCCTAGAGGAATTCCTGCACGAGGATAATTTTTTCGCTTTTCAATTGTTTGGTCAACCTTTACCCCCCGACCACGGTGGTCCGCTGCGCTTAGTTGTCCCCCATCTCTACGCGTGGAAAAGTTCTAAATGGATTAATGGCTTAGAATTTCTCGATCGAGAGCAATCGGGTTTCTGGGAACGTAATGGCTACCATCGACGAGGTGATCCCTGGTTAGAGGAACGTTATGGCGGTTTTTAACCAGTTTTGGCTTAAAATCGGGTGAGATAAGCAATCAAGTCCAGTAAGTCATAGCATTAAAACAAGCAAAAGTCAAGGGGGAAGCAACAAATTTTTACTCGATCGCAACTGGTTAATTATAATTGCCGAATTGCCTGATCGCACTTTTGAACATATCCTGCTAACCCCAATGCTTGAAATAATTTCCGCGCTTGAAGATATGCTTCTTTCGCTTCCGATATACGATCGAGTTTATAGTAGGTAAGTCCCAGATTAAACAGAGTCTTTGGTTCTCCTATGATATACCCCATTTCCTGAAAGATTTCTAAGGACTGTTGATAAAACTCGATCGCTTTTTGGTCTTCTCCTAGGGAACCGTAAACATTCCCCAAACCTAGATAGGAATAAGCTTCTCCTGTTATATCAGAGATTTCCCGTTTGATCGCTAAGGACTGTTGATGAAACTCGATCGCTTTTTGGTATTCTCTTAGGGAATTGTAAATATTGCCCAAATTATTGTAACAATACGCTACTCCCCTTATATCATCAATTTCCTGAAAGATTGCTAAGGACTGTTGGTAAAACTCGATCGCTTTTTGGTATTCTCCTAGGGAATGATAAGCATTGCCTAAATTATTGTAAGAATCTGCTTCTCTCGATCGATCTCCGATTTTCTGAAAGATTGCTAAGGACTGTTGATAAAACTCGATCGCTTTTTGGTCTTCTCCTAGGGAATAGTAAATACCTGCTAATGAGTCGAGACTCGCAACTAAATCAAGTTCTAGATTTAACTCTGTTTGTAAATCGATCGCTTTTTGATAATACTCGATCGCAAGCTGTTGTTCCTGACGATAATCTACCAATGGTGATCGATATAATAAACGAAGGTTATAAATCTTAGCTAAACTGGCATATAAACTCGCTAGTCTTGGCTCTTTTTTGCCTTTATTTACCTCGATTTGCTCGATTAGTTCTAACAAGTCTTCCTTAGAGATTGAAGGAATATCTTTATCTATAGTAATTTCGTCAAAAGATTGTAAAATTGGTAAAATTTCCTGAGAAGGTAAAAAGTTACTTGGAGGAGAAATAAAGCGAAAAACTCCTTTTCGCCAACTCCAAAAATCGGGGGACTTTTTGCGTAAATTTACCTCCACTGTGCTTGTTACCCAAAGAACAATGGAATAGGGAAATTCTCGCAATCCTTCCCTTGTCCATTGCAGATAACCAAAAAATTTATCTAGTTCCGATTTTTCCCGTTGCCATTCGATCGAGTGTAATTTTTCCACTCCTGTGGTTGTGATCACGGCGTTTTTGCTTTGTAATAACTCTGGTTTTCTGGAGACTAAACTAGCAATTGCTGCTCTTAAACTCGGTTCTTTTTGATCTAAATCAATCCGATAACAAGGGATTACTGGTTCTAATTCTTTGCTATAGCGATCGATGATTTCTTCTCGCAATTTTTCCTGATCACACACACAAATTAATATATTTAATCTCTCTTGATTTGCCTCTAGAGACACGATTAAACCTTCGTATTCTCTTTCATTTTGGTCAATAATTGAAGATGTTTCATCAGTCATAATATACCATTCAAATTGTTCCTCTTTTTTTCATTAACTCAACTACAATCGGATGCACGTTATACCAGAGATCGCCATTGCGGTATTCCAAAATATATAAACCATGCAGCAGATCTAGAAAATTTTGATCCTTGAGATCCTTCGGTTTTGACTTTTCATAAACAGTTTTAATAATTTCCTCATCTGCTGTACCGATACTTTCAGCAAAATCGAGACTAAGTTCTGTGATTGATTGTTCTAAAACAGCTTGATTAATTTTTAGGGTATTATCATCAGGATAACGACGAACCGATCGCAAACAAACCCGACAGCAATCATTAGTAATGCGAATTAATTCTCGTAACACTCCCCCACTATAAAGACAAATTTTTTCGAGGGTGTCAGGATCGATTAAATCGGAATCGATGCGCTTAGTGATAATCTCGGTTAAAGTAGCAATAATTTGCGGATCGGGTATAGCATTAGGTGAATTAATTTCTCCCTGTTTAAAGAGTTTATATACAGGCATTTGCACGATCTGATCGTTGGTTTCTGTTTGGAGAGTTGCCTTTAAAGCTACCTCTCTTAAAGCGGCGATCGGAATAGTCATAATAATCCGAAAACCGGGCAACATAATCGCTTTAATATGGGATTGAAAAATATCCCTTACCTGTGCTAAGTCAATTTTATCAATGTCATCAACAATTACTAAGATTTTTTTCTGACTTTGGGACTCGATCGCACTAGCTATAATGTTAATTTGGGCAACTAAATCGGTAATTCTCCGCTCATACTTTTGTTTGATTTCCTGACGAATAGTCGAATTAATCTTGAGAATTCCTTTAATGTGAGCTAGTAAAGCAGAAAAGTTAAAACCTGTTTCGATAGTGGCATCTGCTTGATTGGTTTCGGTGCGGATTTGTTCAGCAAACCATTGATAAAAGCTTTTTTTAATAGAATCTTTAATAGTTAAATTTTGGGCTTCCGCTTCTGACATCATCTGAACGGCGATCGAGAATAAAATATTAACATGATTTACGTCTGACATTTCGATCGTGTCTGAGATCGAGAAGAAAACAACAAAATAGCGATCATCTAACTTTCTTTTAAATTCGTAGAGTAGGGTTGACTTACCACAACCCCGATGTCCTGCTAGAATAATTTTTCCGTCTTCCGAAGGACTATCTTCGACCAATTGTTCTAATTCGTCGATAATTTCTGTGCCGTATTTAACAGCAAAACGCTGTAATTCTTTATCCGATCGCAGGGGTAAAAGTTCCAAATTGCGATAGGCTTCTCGAAAGGGTTCCAGTAAAGGACTAACCATGAGTAATTAAATTAAGTGGGTGGGTGGAATTAAATATAAGATGAACGTAGGTTGGGTTGAAGCATGAAACCCAACGCCTGCATGGGTTACTAACCATGAGTAATTAAATTAGACTGTGTTGTGTGAAGATAATTAGCCACAAAGAAAACCAGAAAAAAATTAACTAATAACTGATAAGTAGTTATAATTAAATTGAAGATGGATCCCCCCTGCCCCCCTTGATAAGGGGGGTGCCGATAGGCGGGGGGATCCCCCCTTAATCCCCCCTTGATAAGGGGGGTGTCTGACAACTTTTAACACCTACCTACTTAACTGATAACTGTTATTTTTCTGCTGCCCAACTGTCGGGAGTGTAGGTTTTTAATGCCAAAGCATGGATGGCTTCGGTAGCCAGTGCCGATTGTAAAGCGCCATAAACCATTTGATGCTGTTTAACGCGGGTTTTGCCGGCAAATTCGCCAGAAATAACCACCGCTTCCAAATGATCGCCACCTCCCGTTAAATCCCGAATCATCACCTGTGCATCGGGGATTTGTTCTTGAATCATCGCTTCTACTTGGCGAAAGTCAACCATCGTAACTCCTCAAAAGAATTAAAGATACTCTGATCCCATTGTTACCGAAAGCTCGTCAATGGGGACAAAATTTACTGCTGTGGGGGGGAGTTGTTAGGAGTTGCGGAGGTGGGAGTCGGTGCGGAGATGGGTGTACTGACAAATCCCATCTCGTAGAGTTGTTGATAGCTTTTTTGTCCTAATTCACTGGTGGGGTTTTGGGATTGAATCACCTGAATTAACAAAGGAACCGCCAATTCTGGCTGATTTTGCGCCCTATGGACCAAAGCAAGCTGATAGGTGGCTTCATCCCGCAGTTGTCCGGTGTTTAAAGCACTTTGACGCTGAGAATCGAATACTTTCGGGTCAATTCCTGAGAAACTATTAGCTAATTGCAGATGATAGTTAGATAGTTGGTTAAAAATCCGACGCGCTTGATTGAGTTTCTCCACAGCGACATCGTATTTAGCGGCATTAATAGCGGCGTTCGCTTCTTCCACTAAACGTTGTCCCCCCTGAAGACTCAGGACACTATCGGCTTGATTTAAGGGTTTTAATTCGTTAGGATCGCTGGTGGGATTGTTAGAGTCGGGGGTTTGTGCTTGTCCGTCAGGTGCGATCGCTATGACTAAACCGATCACCAGAGTGAGCAGATAAATTAAACTATAAGGCTGTTTTCGCTTAACCATAAAATTTCTCGACTTAATGTTCCTGATGGGAACGGCTATTTTTTCTAACATCGACAACTGACCTATAGTAGCTTTTTTGGGGCAGTTTCGATCCGACCCCAGCTTTCTAGACGTTAGATTTAGCGGTTTTGTCGCCATGGCAAGCGCTGATTTTTCCCGAAGAATCAGTACAAGTCCCCAAAAAGTTAGTTTATCCCCCCGATTAATGGTTTAAACACCGATAATTCCCCCCTTGCAAGGCTGTCCAGATAGAATAAAGAGAAAGTAGGAGTTTAGTTAAAATGTCTTTATCGCTGATTACCCGTAAGTTTACGGTGGAAGAATACGAAAAAATGACAACCCAGGGAATAATCAAACCCGATGAAAAAGTCGAATTAATTCGAGGAGAAATTATCAAAATGTCACCGATGGGAACTCGTCATGCTTCTAGTATAGATAGATTAATACAATTGTTCTGTCAAAAGTTAGGACATAAAATTATTCTCAGAGTGCAAAATCCGATTAGATTAAATAATAACTCTCAACCAGAACCAGATTTAAGTTTACTAATACCTCGATCGGATTTTTATGTTGCTGCTCATCCTGGTCCTCAAGATATCTATTTAATTATTGAAGTTTCTGATTCTACCCTCGATTATGATCGCTATACTAAAATTCCTCTTTATGCGGAGGCAAATATTCAAGAAGTTTGGATCGTCAATCTCAAGGAAGAATGTTTAGAAGTTTATCGCCATCCTCTGAATGGTAGTTATCAAGCTATGCAGAAATATTATCGAGGTGAAAGTATTTTTATTGAATCCTTTCCCGATATAGAATTCACTATTGCAGAAATTTTAGGAGTTTAGATGAACGTAGGTTGGGTTGAAGCATGAAACCCAACGCCCCGATGGGTTACGCTACCGCTAACCCATCCTACAAATGATTGTGCCTCCCTACTTAGAATTCACTATTGCAGAAATCTTAGGAGTTTAGTTAAAATGTCTTTATCACTGATTACCCGTAAGTTTACGGTGGAAGAATACGAAAAAATGGCAACCCAGGCAATAATCAAACCCGATGAAAAAGTGGAATTAATTCGAGGAGAAATTATCAAAATGTCACCGATGGGAACCCGTCATGCTGCCAGTATTTATCGATTAACACAGTTATTTTATCGAAAATTTGGCGGTCTTATTCTCTTAGGAGTGCAAAATCCGATTAGATTAAATAATAATTCTCAACCAGAACCAGATTTAAGTTTACTAATACCTCGATCGGATTTTTATGTTGCTGCCCATCCTTGTCCTCAAGATATCTATTTAATTATTGAAGTTTCCGATTCTACCCTCGATTATGATCGCTATACTAAAATCCCTCTTTATGCGGAAGCAAATATTCAAGAAGTTTGGATTGTCAATCTCAAGGAAGAATCTGTAGAAGTTTATCGCTATCCGCTGCAGGGTAGTTATCAAGCTATTCAGAAATATTATCGATGTGAAAGTATTTTTATTGAATCATTTCCCGATATAGAATTCACTATTGCAGAAATTTTAGGAGTTTAGATGAACGTAGGTTGGGTTGAAGCATGAAACCCAACACCCCGATGGGTTACGCTACCGCTAACCCATCCTACAGCTACAGCTGATAGCTGGTAGCTGCGGATTTATAACTTGCGTTCGTAACTTAACAAGGTATTTTGTAATAACATTGCCACCGTCATCGGACCGACACCCCCGGGGACAGGAGTAAGATAACTAGCCACTTCTAAAACCCCAGCATAGTCCACATCGCCCACCAAACGGTCAGCGACGCGATTAATACCCACATCCACCACTACCGCATCAGGTTTTACCATATCTTTAGTGATTAAATTGGCTTTACCGACAGCAGGTACTAAAATATCGGCACTTCTGGTTATTTCTGCCAGATTTTCCGTGCGCGAGTGAGCAATAGTTACCGTAGCGTTTTCCTCCAATAACATTAAAGCTAAAGGTTTCCCCACTAGAATACTGCGACCCACCACCACCGCGTGCTTACCGGCTATGGGAATATTATATTCTTTCAGCAGTGCCATGACCCCCGCAGGAGTACAACTGCGGATACAGTCATCACCCCGCACTAAACCGCCTAAATTGAGAGGATGTAAACCATCAGCATCTTTTTTCGGGTCAATTTGGTAGAGAAGGGAAACCGCATCTAAATGCTTAGGTAAGGGTAATTGAATTAAAATCCCGTCCACCCGCTCATCTTGATTGAGACGGACAATTTCCGCTAAAATTTCTAGTTCACTTGTATCGGTGGAAAAATGACGACCAAAAGAGGCCATACCGATTTTAGTACAAGCTTTCTCCTTATTGCGGACATAAACGGCACTAGCGGGATTATCCCCCACCATCAACACCGCTAACCCCGGAGGTCGTCCCATTGGAGATTTTAGCGTCTGGATGCGCTCTCCTAGACCAAGTTGGATTTTTTGAGCTAAGGCTTTCCCGTCGAGAATTTGGCAAGTAGTTACGGACATTCTATGATAATACCGAGAACAAAAATCTTTCGGATCTATTCTATGGTCAAAAAGATTGGCTAATGGCACTCGTTAAGGTTAAAGCAAGAATGTCTATTCAGACTCGTGTAGCGCGCATCAGCAGTTTATTATTATTGCTAGGGTTATTCGGTTGTAGTACCCTTGCTGACCTCGGTATTGCCGTTCCCTACATCGGTGATCCTCCCCTAACAGCGATCGAGCAATTACAGGAAAAACCAAAAGGCACTTTAGTTTATCTTAGGGGAACCGTGAGCAATTATGCCCCTTTTTTAGCGGGAGGAGCCTATCTTTTGCAGGATAAGTCTGGTAAGATTTGGATTCGCACCAATAGCAATAAATTACCCCGTCAAGGCGAAGAAATCGTCATTAAGGGCAAAATTGACTTTGAAGCTATTCCCCAGGGTTCCCAAACCGTTAACGAATTGTATGTGGTGGAATTAGAACAGATGGATGCAGTAGCAGTTAATTCGGTTCCCACTCCTTCTCCGTCCCCAGAAATTAAACCTTCCCCCACCTCAGAAGTTAAACCCCCAGAAAATAATTCTCCCCCGGTCTCCACTAAACCCCTGGAAAATCCCCGACAGGTGACAATTCCCAGCGCAACCGCAACAAAACCCCCAGAAACTCCCGTCGTTACCCCCGTTAAACCCAATCCACCCGTGCAACCCGTCGCGGAAGCGATTCCCCCCAAACCCCCCACAGTGATTAAACCCGTCCAAGATCCCCTCGATGCTTTCTTTTTACCCCATAAACAAAACGAGAAATAGCTAGGGTGTGGGGTGTGGTGCGATTCGTTGGCTAGAAACTAGACAGTAAGACGTTTAGAGGATTAGCCGCTTGGTAAATGTAGTACCTTGATAACTTTATAACCCTACAGGTGCGGGTTAGTAATAACCTTAGTCCTGTC
>NZ_JASJFB010000343.1:0-7464 GCF_030065455.1 Microcystis sp. M53602_WE12
GAATCGCGACCAACTAAACGATCTTTAGGAGAATACATATTTTTTATCGATCTAGAAATTAATCCAGATCAACAGCATTTAATCGCAGAAACTTTAGAAGAATTAACCAATTATACCGATGCGATCGATGTTCTTGGTGCTTATCAGGTGGTTAATTTGCCTGTAGAAAGTTTAGAGGAATTATAAACTAAGTTGCCCAGAAATTACAGTAGTTAAATAGAGATATTTTAGCTTTTAAGAGAGGGAAGAATCGGCAAAGATGAGTTTTCCTCTGGTGGAGTAGAATCAAGCTTTCTTTCCCCCACTAGAGGAAGAATAATTTCTACAGTTGTTCCTAAACCTTGACCTTGACTAGAGATAGTAATATCTCCCCCCATCATTTTCATAAAATTCTTAGAAATAGCTAATCCCAAACCCGTACCGCTAAATTTTCTAGTTGTGGAACCATCAATCATCACAAAAGGACGGAATAATTTTGATTGTTGCTGGGGGTCTATACCGATTCCTGTATCGATTATAGTAATAATAGCCTGTGTATTTTCTAGGCGAGTTATTAAAGAAATTGTGCCTGTATCAGTAAATTTAATTGAGTTAGAAATAACATTCAAAATTACCTGTTTAAATTTAGTGGTATCAGCATAGACTATAGTAATTTCTGGACAAAAAAGTAGATTGAATTTTAAGTGCTTACGTTGCAGCGATGCTGTTTGTAAATTAATAACTTCATTGATAATTTGGTGTAAATCTACTGGTTCAGGATTAACGGAAAGTTTGCCCGCTTCTATTTTAGCAATACTGAGAATATCATCAATAATTTCCAAAAGATGTACGGATGCCTTATCCGCTTGTTGCAGATATTCTTTTTCCTCCTCCTCACTATTACAAAATCCATCCATAACGCAACGAATTGAGCCAATAATACCATTGAGAGGGGTGCGTAATTCGTGGGAAGTATTCGCCAAAAATTGGTTTTTTAATTGATTAGCATTTTCCGCTTCTTGCCAACTCTTAACTATTTCCTCTCCCCAAAGGCGTAAACGTTCGAGCATTTCCTCTAGGGCCGAGGCTAACTGATTAATTTCTCGAATATTAAAGTTCTGTGGTGTAATATTTTGTGAAGGAATTTTCTGAATATTTAAGGCATAATCTCGCAGTTTTTCTAAAGGTCTAGCTAAATCCCTAGTGATCAGTATAATAGCTACTAAATAAGCTAATAATAAACCAGAAATTAGATAAAAAATTGCCTCCCAAATTTGTTGTAGAGGAGCCAGAGCTTGGGAGAGAGGACTAATGGCTAAAACTATCCATTTTTGGGATGATTCTCCCGTAACTGGACTGGGGAGGGAACTATAACCAGCGACTAACTCTTTGCCATATTTCTCGAAAGAAAATAAATGGAGAAATCTCTGTTGACCTCTAACAGCATTACTGATGATTATATTGAGGCGTTCAGCATCAGCTTCTTGACTGATATGGCTACCAATGCGATCAAAATAGGGATGAGCGAGAATAATGCCATTTTCAGAAATAACCACGGGATAACCTGACAAAGAACCGGGTAAAACCTTCTCACTGTAAAGGAGAGAAGCTTGCAGAATCAGACTAGATTGTAATTGTCCTTGATTATCGTAGATGGGAACGGCAAAAATTAATTCTAATTGACGATTATTATTGGGAGATTTAGTTAGAAATTGCTTGGGTAAACTTCTAACTAAAATATTTTCGATATTCCCAGCAAAGCCAGTCCGTTTTTCCGTCCATCTTTCTAGTGGCAAAACTTGGATAACTTCTGGTTCACAGGCTCGATTTAATAAAGGTTGCTTGGTCTTAACATCAATTAATCCCACACAGTTAATCTGATTAGGAAGCTGCGCCGTGAATTGTTGTAAAAAAGCTTCTTTTTCGGCTAAGGTTCCCTGTTTTAAAACCAGACTTTCACCCGCAGTGATAAGATTAACCTGCAAAAATTGAATTGATTGATCAATATTATCTGCTTTTCTGACGGCACTTTCGGTCAGATTTTGACGGGCCGTTTCCAAAAAAGCCGAACGCGCCTTACGATAGGTAACATAAACTCCCATTAGTAGTACAGGTACACTGACCAGGAGTAAGCGAGAGAGCAGAATACGACGAAAGGAGGATTGACCGATAGACATAGGCAGAAATTGGTTTGATTCTTGCTATCAAACTCCAGACTATACTAGCCTATTCACCAATCAGACTGGGTGATATCCCCGAGCATTTGCCATGAATTGTCCTCACACCACCGTTATTTTAGCCATGAGTGCCGATGGTAAAATTGCCGACGCCTACCAGTCGGCGGCCAGATTTGCCTCTGCTACCGATAAAATGCGTCTAGAACAACATTTATCGCGCATGGATGCCGCTTTATTCGGTGCTAACACCCTGCGCGCTTATCACACCAGTCTTCCTATCCGTCATGCCGATTTTCTCGCATACCGTCAACAACGGGGATTATCTCCCCAGCCGATACAGATCGTTTGTTCTCATTCAGGCCAGCTTGATCCCCGGATGAAATTTTTTCAGCAGCCTTTCCCGCGCTGGTTAATCACGGCAGCGGAAAAAGTGGCGGCATGGGAAAATCGGGGTTTATTTGAGCTTGTCTTAGTCTGCGGTGATTGGAAGGCTATTTTTAGTCAATTTACCACCCTAGGTATTAAAAAGCTGGCGATTCTGGGAGGAGGTGAATTAATTGCCTCTCTTTTAGCTGAAGATTTAATCGATGAAATCCATCTAACCATTTGTCCGTTGCTGTTAGGAGGCAATAAAGCGGCAACTCCTCTGGCAGGAACTGGATTTATGGCTGATTCTGCCAGAAAATTACAACTTTTGAGCGTGGAAACCGTGGAAGAAGAAATTTTCTTACATTATTCCCTTGAACGGCAGTCCCATAAATCTCAAAACTAGATTACCTTAAATAGGGTCTGCTGAAAAAGTTTGTTGGTGGGGGCAGGGTGTGGGGTGTAGGGTGTAGGGTGTAGGGTTTTACTGATTTTGAGGTACTCAGTTACCTAATTTTCAGGGAAAAAGTCCCGGAATTTTACCCCTAATCACTCCCAGTCCGGTACTTTTTGATTGACAAAAAGTCTAAAAGTCTTACCCAACAAGGGTTTTAGATTTATTCAGCAAACCTTAAATAAAAAGGTTGACTTATCTTGTCCCATGGTAGAACAGCTTAAACCCCAATATTCTGTCGTTTGGATTGATAAAATGAGTGAGATTCCCCAACAAAAATGGGATGCTCTCGCTCAACCCCTAACTACTCCCTTTCTCGAGTGGGAATGGTTACATAATATCGAAACTTCCGGCAGCGCCACGGGACGCACGGGGTGGCAACCTGCTCATCTAACAGTTTGGTGCGGTGCTGAGTTAATTGCCGCCGCTCCTTTGTATATTAAAAGTCATAGTTACGGTGAATTTGTCTTTGACCATCAATGGGCAGATCTTTCCCATCGTTTAGGGATTAGATACTATCCGAAACTGTTAGGAATGACCCCTTTTACTCCGGCGGTGGGTTATCGTTTTTTAATTGCTCCGGGGGAAAATGAACTGGAGATTACTGCTTTAATGATAGCGGCAATCGATCATTTTTGTGACCAAAATAATCTGTCGGGTTGTCATTTTCTTTTTGTGGATCCCCAATGGCGAATTTTAATGGAAAATTTTGGCTTTACTCCCTGGTTACACCATAGTTATATTTGGAATAACAAAGGTTTTCAAAGTTTTGAAGATTATCTGACGGTTTTTAATGCTAATCAACGCCGCAACATTAAACGGGAACGGAAAGCGGTGACTAATGCGGGGTTAATTATTAAAACTCTGGCTGCCGAAGAAATTCCCCATCATTTATTCCCGTTAATTTATCGGTTTTATAGCAGTACCTGTGATAAATTTTACTGGGGAAGTAAATATCTGACACAGAAATTTTTTGAACAATTATATCCGAATTATCGTCAGCGAGTGGTTTTGATTACTGCCTACCAGAATGAAAAGGATACTAAACCGGTGGGTTTATCTTTTTGTATTCGCAAAGATACTAATCTTTATGGTCGTTACTGGGGAAGTTTTCAAGAGTACGACTGTTTACATTTTGAAGCTTGTTACTATCAACCGATCGATTGGGCAATTAGTCAAGGTATTACCATGTTTGACCCCGGCGCGGGAGGACAACATAAAAAAAGACGGGGTTTTCCCGCCACTGCCAATCACAGTTTACACCGTTTTTATCATGGTAAAATGACTCAAATTCTCCGCAACTATATCCAGGAAATTAATCAAATGGAACAGGAAGAAATTGAGGCAATCAATCAAGATTTACCCTTTTCTAAGAGAGAAATTGAGTTGAACGAGTAATTTAGATAGGGTTTGTCCTTGGGTGCAATCAACTATGAATACGAGGTTCCGGGTGCAGAGTAGTGAGAATTTCACTTTCGAGCGCCGCTAGGGTTTCTAAGCGTTGCTCGATCACTGTCCGTTCAAAATAATCCGCTGCTAATAGCCAATAAATACCATAATGACGCGCTTCGGAAGCCATTAAACCGCGATAAAATTGAGCTAATTGAGGATCGGGACAATATTCTGCCAATAAACCTAATCTTTCGTGGGAACGCGCCTCGATTAAAGCTGATATTAACAGCGAATCCAAAAGGCGATCAGGTTCTTGGTGACGAATCTGGGCCTTTAATTTAGCACCATAAGGGGGAGAATTCAAGGGAGCGAGGGGAATTCCCCATTTATCTAACCATTGATTGACCTGTTCAAAATGTTCTAATTCCTCTTGTGCGATCGCAGTTAATTTCCGCACGAGGGAAGCGTAGGAAGGATAACGAAACATGAGATTTAAGGCCACTCCTGCCGCTTTTCGCTCACAATGGGAATGATCGAGCAGAATAATCCCTAAATTATTAATTGCCTGTTCTATCCAATCCTCAGAGGTGGCACTGACTAATAAATTAATCTTTCCCATCGTCGCTGATTCCAATTTGCTGCCTCTTTCACCCTAACCCAAAAAGTCGAACAACACCAGTCAAAAACTAAGGACACGGCTTCTGTGATAGCCTAGATGATTGGTGAAGCATAAACACGGCCAATCAATCAGATGGATTTTTTACTGGAAGTCGGTACAGAAGAACTACCCGCAGATTTTGTCGATAGCGCGATCGCACAATGGCGGGAAAGAGTTAGCAAGAGTTTAGAGACGGAATCTCTGGACGCGACTGCTATTCAAGTTTACGCAACCCCGCGCCGTTTGGCCGTGTTAATCACAGGATTACCGAGGGAGCAAGAAGCTCGCAGCGAGGAGATAAAAGGACCGCCAGTTAGTGCCGCCTACAAAAATGGCAAAATTACCGCTGCTGGTGAGGGTTTTGCTCGAAAACAGGGAGTTAGCACCGCTGCTTTCTCAATTCGTGCCACAGACAAAGGAGAATTTGTCTATATTGAAAAAACGATTCCAGGTCGTCAAACAGCCGAGATTTTAACTGAATTAATTCCCCAATGGATTACCCGTTTGGAAGGAAGACGTTTTATGCGTTGGGGAGATGGAGATTTAAGATTTCCCCGGCCAATTCGTTGGTTATTAACTTTAGTGGATGGGGAAGTTTTGCCCCTAGAATTAATTAATGGCTCTACCACTTTAACCAGCGATCGCTTAACTTTTGGTCATCGCATTCTACACCCGCAATCCTTAGCCATTAGTCATCCCCAAGCATATTTAACCAGTTTGCGCTCGATTTTTGTGGAAGCGGATCCGCAAGTGCGTCAACAGATAATTACCGCTCAGATTACCACCCTGGCCAAAAAACTCAAGGGAGTGGCAGAAATTCCCGCAGATTTATTAGCAGAAGTGACTAACTTAGTCGAATATCCCACGGCAATTGTTGGCAAATTTGACGATGAATTTCTGGAATTACCCCCAGAAGTAATTATTACCGTGATGGTGACACATCAGCGTTATTTCCCGGTGAAAACTCCCCAGGGTTTGTCACCCTATTTTATTACTATTTCCAATGGCGATCCCCAGAAATCTGAGATTATTTCCGCGGGAAATGAAAGGGTTATCCGCGCGCGGTTAGCTGATGCCAGATTTTTCTATACTGCCGATTGTGATGAACCCTTAGATAGTTTTCTTCCTCAACTGGAAACCGTCACTTTCCAAGAAGAATTGGGAACCATGCGCGATAAAGTCGATCGGATTATGGAAATTGCCCAGATGATCGTCGAACAGTTAAATCTCGATGAACAAAGTCGCAGTGATATAGAGTCCACTGCCATGCTTTGTAAAGCGGATTTAGTTACCCAAATGGTCTATGAATTTCCAGAATTACAGGGAGTAATGGCCGAAAAATATGCTTTAATTAGTGGCGAATCGGCTATAGTTGCCCGGGGCATTTTTGAACATTATCTGCCTCGCAATGCCGGGGATTTACTCCCGGAAACAATCACTGGTCAAGTGGTGGGAATTGCTGATCGCTTAGATACTTTAGTCGGTATTTTTGGACTGGGAATGCTGCCCACTGGTTCCTCAGATCCCTTCGCTCTCCGTCGGGCTGCCAATGCAATAATTAGTATTATCTGGTCAGCCGATTTTAATATCAATCTTTTGGCATTAATTGAGCAGATAGCTAAGGATTTTGTCACCAGTCATCCCGATAAAACCAACCCAGTCAATCTGATTAAAGATTTCTTTTTACAACGTCTGCAAACTCTCTTAATTGATGATTTGAGGATAGATTATGATCTCGTTAATGCAGTTTTAGGGGAAAACGATCCAGAGTATAAGTCTCGCGCTTTAGAAAATTTATTAGATACCCGTGAACGCGCCCGCTTTTTATGCCAAATTCGTCAGGATGGTCAGTTAGCCAACATCTATGAAACCGTCAATCGCTCGACCCGTTTAGCACAAAAAGGAGATTTAGATACAACTACCCTAGAAGCCAAGGGAATCATCAATACGGAGTTATTTGAACAATCCTCCGAACCAGCATTTTATGACGCTTTAATTGCCCTAATTCCCGAAACTATCAGCGCAAGAGAGCAAAGAGATTATCAGCGTCTCGTCACTGCTTTAACAGCAATTTCTCCCCTGGTGGCTGACTTTTTTGATGGCGAAAATAGTGTGTTAGTCATGGCAGAAAAAGAATCTGTCCGTCGCAATCGTTTAAATCTGTTGGGTTTACTGCGAAATCACGCCCGAGTCCTAGCAGATTTTGGGGCAATTGTCAAGGGATAATTCAGTTATCAGTTATCAGTTATCAGTTATCAGATTTGAGTTTTCAGTGGACAGTGGTAATCAGTGAGCAGTTGTCAATAGACTACCTTTATTGATTCTCCCCATCACCCCATCACCCCATTTCCCCATCACCCCACACCCTACACCCTACACCCTACACCCTACACCCCACACCCCACACCCCACACCCCACACCCCACACCCCACTTCCC
>NZ_JASJFB010000329.1:0-3315 GCF_030065455.1 Microcystis sp. M53602_WE12
AACCCTTATATAGAAAGGCATTTAGCGATTTTTGTCAATTGTTTTTTATCTAGAGCGAACTAATCAATTAAGTCTCTTGCCAGATAAGGATTTAGTCGATTTATGCCCCCCTATCGAACCATAACAAGTAACGAAGAGCCGTAAATCTGGATAATCTTGATGATTTTTGACATTTTCTGCGATCGCATCTGTGATTAAATACTCTTTGTATTTCTTTAATTTTGACCCAGAGACATATTTCCCCATCCCATCCCCATCACCGAGGACAATTACCCACCAATCGGCTGGACTTCCTTCGCCAAATTTTGCTTTTTTATGCGCTTCTTCAACTAAACTTCTTAATGTTGCTGTTTCTTGAGCGTTACAATTCATGTCATCAGCTAACCATTTACTGGAAAACATGACTCCATTAAAATTCTGTCCATTCCTATTTTCTGGATTAATTTGCCGATCAACTTTTGGTATCTGATAAGGACGACCACGAGTACGGGAGGCAAAAGTGTCTGCTTTGTTAGGTAATTGTTGGTTAATAAGTGTGTTAAGACAATTCCAATATTTTCGTGTTTTTTGTCCTCCTTTTTTAAAATCTTCGCAAGTAAATCTTGCAGCAGCAATAGAACTTAAATTAGGAAACCGAATTAAATTATCGTAGTTAGTATCATCTTCTTGCCCTAGATTAATTCCCAAAGATTCAGCAACTCCCCCATATCGCCAAGCCATGCGTTTTGTTAATTCGATCGCATTCAATTTTTCTGAGCCATTAAATAACCCTGGATAAACTTCAGCCATTAATCGCCAAAATAGACCCATTGATCGAGCCGAAAGTCCACCTCCATTTTTAAACTGCCCATGATAATGTAATTGGGGATGGACTGCGCTAAACTGACCCGATAAAGTGGAACGTTCCCCAGGTGCTGTAGGAATTGCCCAAGTGCGAGTATTTTTTACGGCTTGAATAGACTGTCCCAAACGAGCTTGTAATGCCCCCCACCAAGTACCAGTATTTATCTGTTCGTAAAGGTTTTCTTCGGCTGTTGTAGGTAGAGATTCAGCTAAATGAGGAGGAGCGATCGCATTTTGTGCTTGTTTCCATTGCTGATAATTTTCCTCTGTGGGATTAATAGTTAATGGCTGCTCTGGATTGCCTAGAGGCATTGCAGTCCAGTAAGTTTCCCAAGTTTTCTCTATTTGTGCTTCCCAGAGTTTATTCCACTCCCAACAACTACCATGATGTCCTATCTGCCATTTTTTTAAATCTCGTTTACATATTTCTTGTTCGCTTAAAAACTCTTTTAATAATATTTCATCTATTTTCTGGTGATTTTTAGTATCTTTAAGAAACTCTAGGGTTCGTTTTTTGATATCTTCCCTAACTTTTTTGGCAATCTCTGACCATTCTTCTCTTAAACATTTTTTTAATTTCTCTCCCAATTCTCTAGCTGCTTCTTTACCAGGAACTAAAGCCATAATCACATTAGGAAATCCAGCCGTACTTAAACTTGTAGAGATGCCATTATCAAATCTACCAACTGGAGATATTCCGTCTTGAAAAGAAGCAAAATTAGCCGCAAAATCTGGATATTTTTTAACAATTAAAGCATCGATAATTTCTTGACTCCAAAGAGAAGGAGTAATCACAGCATCAGACCCATAAGTTTCGGCAATATACCAACAGAGTTTAACACTGAGATAGTGCAGTAGATAGGAACCTGCCCAAAAATCGACAAATTTTCGGGATGCTTTGATAAATTCTTGTACTGGGGAGAAGGTAAAGAGAAAAAGATAGGGATGTTGGGATTTACCTCCTTCTTGCCAATGTTCGGGATACATCGCCCCAACTAGAGCGGAAACTGTACTTTTGTAGCTATGTAGGGGACAATCAGGAAGGATGCTGTGAGCAGGATAGAGGAAAAAATCCTTCTGGTTTTGTCGGATGAGTTCGGGATAAAATCGCCAAAACCACCAAAATAGTTTTTCTATATCCGTTTCTGAGGTAATTTCTGCGGGAATTTCTGGTCTTGAGTCTTGTGAAGTAATATTTCGAGTTTGTCCACTGATGGGATGTTTCACGCTATTAATATTAGTGCCTTGAGCCTCTCCTAGATTAACGCGATCAGAGGAACTAGCTATTTGCAGGGGTAACTCTTCTATCTGTCCTTGTAACTCTTCTGGGTGAATAGACTGTAATTGTTGCAAAATAGATTTGTCTTCTAGCAAGGCACAAAGTTTACGAAAATAGAAATTTGTTGAATTAATAGGGGACTCTGATTTTGGCATAATCATAAATTGCTAAGGCCTCTCTTTAAACTTTATCACGAAAACAAAGATAGTTAAGCAAAATAATTGATTAACTATAGCATCTGACAGGCGGACAAGCGAGCTAGAAAACTTGCCAACAAAGGCTTCTGGCTGGGAGCATCTCATTTATGCAAGTGAGTAATTATACTTGTCCCTAAAACTGGTTTCCAGCAAGGCTTTCAAAATAGCTTGACATAAAGATTTAGGGGTTATAAAGGTGAGATGCTCTCGATCGCATAGGCATTAGCGTAGAACAAATTCTATTGTTTCATGCCGATGGAATGGGGGGGTTCTCAACATTTTTCGCGGGTTAGACACAATGGCTGAAAATCTAGAGTTTTCGTTGAGGTGCGTCGATGCTTTGTCCAGCAAGGCTTTGAGCCTCATGACTGAGGTAACTATTGAGAATTATTATTAATAATGTCTATGCTTTTCAATACCCCACGAAAAATTGCTGTACAATCCTTATACAGCCTAGTTTTGCAAAGCTAGTCTTTTAACTTCTTAGCAAGTTTAATTAATGGAAACAGGAGAAGGTGGAGAAAGAATGAAGCATTCCCGTCTTTTAACTTCTTAGCAAGTTTAATTAATGGAAACTTCAAGTAAGGCTCGAAGTACCTCGACTAAGGTCTCTTCTTTTAACTTCTTAGCAAGTTTAATTAATGGAAACGGAACTCAAGGAAGTTGACCCCGTCTATTTCCTCAAATCTTTTAACTTCTTAGCAAGTTTAATTAATGGAAACACGATAATTCTTAATCGTATCGAAAACTGCCTCCACATGCGGCTTTTAACTTCTTAGCTAGTTTAATTAATGGAAACGTTTAAACGCCTTCACCGCTTTTGCCAGTCCCCATCCGAAGCTTTTAACTTCTTAGCAATTTTAATTAATAGAAACCTCTATTTCTTCAAGAAGTAAGTCTAATTTTGCGTTCTTTTAACTTCTTAGCAAGTTTAATTAATGGAAACAGAACAATTAATCGATTGACTTTTATCCAATTTTCCCAGTCTTTTAACTT
>NZ_JASJFB010000718.1:0-5065 GCF_030065455.1 Microcystis sp. M53602_WE12
GGGTGTGGGGTTTTACCAGTTTTGAGGTGGCCAATTACCTAATTTTCAGGGAAAAAGTGCCTAAATTTCCCCCCGATCACTCCCAGATCCAGTACTGTTTGATTGACAAAAGGTCTAAAAGTCTTACCCAACAAGGTTTTTAGATTTATTCAGCCAGCCCTACTTAAGTGTTAAGTTTCCGATTCCTGAATACCGTCTCCTGATTCCTGACTCCTGACTTGAAAGAGGGTGTAGGGTGTAGGGTGTGGGGTGTGGGGGAATGGGGAAATGGGGAGACCACTTCGTGCGCGTTGCGGGGGGAAGTGGGGAAGTGGGGGAATTTCAACTAAAACCCTTAAACCCTAACACCCTAACACCCCAAAACCCCCAACACCTTTTTTGACTTTTGACTTTTTACTTTATATTTGTGGTTTACGACTTAGTAATTATTGGTGCCACTCCTACGGGGATAGAAGCGGCTTTGTTGGCTGTTCACCTCAAAAAAAGGGTGGCTTTAGTGCAACAGCCTTATAGCGGCAATTTAGAGGCATCTGAGGACATTTTTAGCAAGGGCTACAGCCAAATTATCCATCTCTATAAACTGCTGAATCATTGGCAAGAAACGGCCATTTATCCCCAATGGCAACAGTTGCGGCAATGGTTAGAGGAAGTAGATAAAACTATTAATAAACATCATTCTTTAGCGAGATTAGCCACGGAAGGAATAGATGTTATCCCGGGTGGGGGGGAATTTGTTCGGTTGCCCCATTTAGGATTTGTGGTTAATGGTCGGCAATTGTTGGCTAAACACTATCTTATCGCCACGGGTTTTTATCTGCAAGTCCCGAAAATTTTCGGCTTAGATAAAGTTAATTATTTTACCGCTCAAACCCTTTGGCAAGGGCCAAATTTAGACAAGTTGGGACAACATTTAGCGATTATTGGCAACAGCAGCATGGCTGTGAGTTTAGCGCAAATTCTCCGACGTTTGGGGAAAGAAATTAGCTTAATTATCGAGGATAATTATCTACTGCCGGATATTGATCGGGAAATCTCCCATTTAGTTACTGCCATTTTAGAAGCGGAAGGAATTAAGATTTTACCCGGCTATTGTCCTAGTCAAGTGAAAGCGATCGAGGGTCAAAAATGGTTACAATTAGGCAATCGTGTTATCGAAGTTGATGATCTCATTTTTGCCGGTAATTATCAAGTCAATGAACAGGGATTAAATTTGGCCGGGGTGGGAGTTAAACTAGAGGAGGGATTAATTAGGGTTAATCAGCAATTCCAAACCGATAATTCCCGCATTTATGCCCTAAATTTGCTCAGAAATAATTATCCCGATCCTACTTTAAATCACCGGGCTGCTTTTGGGTTAGTCAAGCATCTGCTCACGGGAGAAAAATTTAACTTTAATCCCGAGCAAATTCCCTCATTTATTGCTTTCGATCCTGCTATTGCTTGGGTGGGTTTAACTGGAAAAGCAGCTCAGGACAGCTATGGTGAGGAGGTAAAGATGATCAACTATCCAATTAAAAATATGGTCCCACAGCAAATCTGGGGGGAAACCACGGGATTTTGTCAATTAATCTACCGACAAGATGGTAAAATACTGGGAGCGCAAATAGTCGGTAATCAAGCAGCAGAAATGATTAGTATTATCAGTTTAGCTTTCCAAGAAAATTTAACCATACAATCCCTCAATAAAAATATTTATGCTTGGGGAAGTATGGGAGAGATTATCGGAGAAATGACGGAATTAATCCCCCCGAAAAAATCTTGGTTAACTTGGCTAAAACAATTATTCAGATAATTAGATTGAGAAGGAAGATTAAATGATGAAACCGAAATTTATTGTCTTTGAAGGTATTGACGGATCGGGAACAAGTACCCAAGCAAAACTCTTACAAGAATATTTTTTAAAGCGAGGGGAAAAAGCAGTTTTAAGTCCGGAACCTTCCGAGGGAGTCATCGGTCGTTTGATTCGAGAAATAATGCAAACTAATCTTATTTCTATCAAAGATCAAAATCAATTTGACCGACAAATGGCCTATTTATTTGCAGCTGATCGCCATGATCACTTATATAATGATCACGATGGCATTTTTAAACTTATTCACCAAGAACAAACCCACGTTATCACTACTCGTTATTATTTTTCTTCCCTGGCCTACAATTGCAATAATCCCGAAGAATTTGCTTTTGTGCGGCAGTTAAATCAACATTTTCCCAATCCAGATATAGTTATTTATATCGATGTTCTTCCCGATATTTCTCTAGCAAGAATTAAAAACAGAGCCATCACAGAAGTGTACGAAAAACAAGAAAAATTAATGAAAGTTCGTCAAATGTTTATCCAGATATTTAAAGAATATAAAGATAATTGTTTACAACTGGATGGTAGTGATACAATAGAAAACCTTCACCGAAATATTATTAATTATCTTGAACGATTAATTTAAATCCATGCTTAGTACAGAAACCACCCCTAAATTCACCTACCAACCCCACTATAAACCCAATCAATTAATCTGCGGTCACGGCCAAACAGCAATTATCACGGGATGGACAGTAAAACAGTCCCTTGCTAAACATTTAAATCCCGACCAATACGCGGTGATTGGTAATCTTTATAGTCCCACCAGAGGAATTAGTCCCCTGCTGAGAAACTTAATAGCAAATCCCCACGTTAGATACTTAGTTATTCTCAACGCAACTAAGGAAGATAAGAACTCCGGTAGCTGTCAATGTTTGCTAGATTTTTTTAGTCAAGGATTCCAGTTAGGAAAAAGTGACACAGGTAAAGAATGTTGGCTAATTAATTCTTCTACCACTGGATATATTGACAAAGAAATTGACCGAGAAATTCTCGAAAAATTGCGTCAATCGATTCAATATCAACCAGTTAAATCCATCCCAGAAGCGATTGAAACTGTCAAAAATTATGCAAAACAATCCCCCTTACCAACTTGGGGAAAACCATTAACCTTTCCTATCTCAGAAAATCTTCCTTCTTTGCTACCCGGGACAAGATACGGTCATCGCATTGAAGGAAAAACTATTGCTGAAACTTGGGTAAAAATTCTCCAAAAGATTAAAACCACCGGCACAATTAGACCGACAGGATATGATGGTAAATGGCAAGAATTAATTGACTTAATGGCCGTTGTCACCAATGAACCCCCAGACTTTTATTTTCCTGAACCTAATTATTTGCCTATAGATAGAGCTTTTCTCACCGAATATATCGGACAAATTCTCGATGATTCCCCTATACACCAAGGAGTTAAATACACCTACGGTCAAAGATTGCGCTCTTGGTTTGGCCGAGACCAAATTGCACAGGTTATTAATAAATTAATCTCAGAAATTGACGCAGCCAGTGCAGTTATGTCCCTCTGGGATGTGAAAGACCACGAAAAGGGAGGTAGTCCCTGTTTAAATCATATTTGGGTGCGAGTGGTGGAAAATGAATTATCTCTCACCGCAATATTTAGAAGTAATGATATGTTTGCCGCTTGGCCGGCAAATGCCATGGGATTGCGCGCTTTACAGCAACATATTTGCCAAGAAATCAATCAACGCTCCCAGTATAATTTAACCTTGGGTCCATTGATTACTATTAGTCAATCGGCCCATATATACGATGATACTTGGGAGAATGTCGAACGATTAATCGCCACCCAGTACGATAAAATTGTCAATCAGCGCGACTTTTTTGACCCTAGCGGTAACTTTTTGATTTCTGTGGAAAAAGAACAAATTCTCGTCCAACAAACTACCCCCGGCAGCGGGGAAGTTGTCGCTTGTTATCAAGGCAAAAATCCCCTCAAATTAATCCGCGAGCTTGCCGCTACCAATCCCGCAATTATTCCCGAACATATCGGTTATCTGGGAATCGAGTTACAAAAGGCATACAATTGTCTCAAAAATAATCAGCTTTATATTCAAGACCAGTAGATAGGTGGGAAGTTTCAGTGAACAGTGAACAATAAACAGTAAACAGTGAAAAGACAGTAGGAAACTTCTATTTAATACTACTCACTTAAAACTCAAATCTGATAACTGATAACTGATAACTGATAACTGATTACTGATAACTGATTACTGATAACTGATAACTGATAACTGATTACTGGTCCTTGTTTGCTGAACCAGCGCCGCGATATTTGAGAGATGAGGAGCGAATTGGGTTAGCCACCGTCGGATTATTGGTGATTTTAACCTCCGCACCGCGATATTTACCTCCTCGCTCCTTGACAGGAGCCTCGGTGACTGTTGGCTCGATATAGGTGGCGCCACGATACTTTTTCTCGCCGGCGGTTTCTGGAGTGGGGACGGGGAGATTCTTCTGCTCTTCTCGTCCTTGCCATAAAAAGGTGACGACAATCACAACTGTCAAGAGAATTAATAGCTGAATCTGCCAAGGAGCTAAAACCAGACTCAACACTAAACTAATTACCGTGGCGGCACTGGCCAGATAAGCGATCTCATCGCTGGACTGCTGCCAGAAATAGGCAGCCAAGGCAGCGGTGAATAGTGGGAACAAAAACAAATAGGACATTCTGGGTACACCTTGTCACGCTAGTGAACCAATCTCTCTATTATTACCCCCCTAGCTTCGATCGGCGAAAAATATTAACTTAGCTTATGTTACATATAAGTTTTATTTTGTCAATTCTTCTTTACAATTCGTAAAAATATTGTTACATTTATTTACATGAGCTAAAAGTTAAAGCAAAACAGCCAAGACACCAAGCCAGTTCAGATTGTTTCGGGGAGTATCAGACAAAATATGATTCCCTTAGTCCGAGACAACGGTGAAAAACTGGGCTGACTAGCTTAAAAAAGTTTTCGGGGTTTGGGTTTGCCCCATTGACAGATTTGCTTGAGTTCTCCTACATAACTTAGCGCTACCTCGGCTGGACACCGAGGTTTTTTATTTGGTTACAGCGTTTTCGACTAAGTAGGGTTTGCTGAATAAATCTAAAAACCTTGTTGGATAAGGCTTTTAGACTTTTTTTCCCTGAAAAAGTGCCTACCATTGGAGTGATTGGGGGGAAAATTTAGGGATTTTTTCCCTGAA
>NZ_JASJFB010000412.1:0-4760 GCF_030065455.1 Microcystis sp. M53602_WE12
AAATTAGGTAATTGACCCCCTCAAAATCGGTAAAACCCTACACCCCACACCCCACACCCTACACCCTGCCCCCAGGAAAAACTTTTTCAGCAAACCCTATGTAGGGTTTGCTGAAAAAGTAGGGGCGAAGCATTCGGATAGGAAATCTACGGTTTCAGCGATAGGTTATGCCCGAATGCTTCGCCCCTACAAGACCACGATTCTCTGAAAATCTTGCACTTGTTTTGCGAAATAGACCCCTAAAACCCTTACCTCGTCTATATTTCACATTTATTCAGCCAACCCTAATTAATTATCTCCTCGCCAAAAAAAATCAGGAGCAGAATTTCCACTCCCGATAACCTATTCACTTTAGACTTGCCAATTTATTGGAATATACTGGCAACCTTGGCGCTTACGTCCGGTTGAGTTTCAGCGTAGATATTTTGACGAGTAGCGGCGATTTCTGTGTAAGCTTGACGCACTTCCGAGTTAACTGCCACCGTTTTCACATCGTAGATACGGGTAGCCAGTTGGGGATAGAAACCGATAGCGACAATCAAAGCGAGGAAAGAGACAGCGATAAAGATTTCTCTGGGTTTAGCGTCACTATATTCTGATTCATGAGGGAGGACACAGCTAGTACCAAAACAAACTGCCTGTTCGTTACTTTTGTTGGGGAGAATGTTAGTAATATCGCAGGAAGAACCATCTCCGTAGAAAACTTGACGAAGCATGGAGAGTAGATAAATCGGGGTGAGGATTAAACCAACGGAAGCGAGGAAGACAGTCACAACCCGGAAGGTTTGGCTATAAACGTCACTGCTAGTGACACCGATGAATACAGTAATTTCACTGGCAAAACCGCTCATTCCGGGTAACGCTAGGGAAGCCATGGCGCCGGCAGTAAAGAGAGCGAAGACTTTCGGCATCGCTTGGGCAATCCCACCCATCTCGTTTAAAGCTAAGGTATGGGTGCGGTCGTAGGTGACACCAGCAAGGAAGAATAAGACGGCGGCAATTAAACCATGGGAGAGCATTTGTAACATAGCGCCGCTAATACCCACATCGGTAAAGGAAGCAATCCCTAAAAGGACGAATCCCATGTGTGAAACCGAGGAATAAGCGAGACGGCGTTTCATGTTTTGTTGACCGAAGGAAGCGAAAGCACCGTAGATAATATTAACGACACCGAGAATCGCTAGAATCGGGGCAAAGTAGATGTGTGCATCGGGTAGAAGCCCCATATTAAGACGGATTAAACCATAACCACCCATTTTGAGGAGAACACCAGCGAGAATCATCGATACAGGTGCAGAAGCTTCACCGTGAGCATCGGGGAGCCAAGTATGGAGGGGGAAGATGGCGAGTTTGACCCCGAAAGCGATTAATAAACCAGCGTAAAGGACTAATTCTAAAGCGAGGGGATAATCTTTAAATCCTAATTCCGCCATATCAAAGGTCATTGCACCACCACCGTAAAGGGCCATGGCTAGACCGGCAACGAGGATGAAGATAGAAGCGGCGGCGGTGTAGAGTAAGAATTTAGTGGCGGCATAACGACGTTTTTGACCACCCCAGATGGAAACGAGTAGATAAACGGGAATTAACTCGATTTCCCACATTAAAAAGAATAATAATAAGTCTTGGGCGACGAAAACACCAATCTGAGCGGCGTAGAGCAACAGCATCAGGAAGTAGAATAAACGGGGTTTGCGGTCCACTTGCCATGCGGCCAAGATAGAAAGGGTTGTCACCAATCCTGCTAATAAAACTAACGGTGCCGAGATACCATCCACCGACACCGCCCAGCTTAAACCAATTTGGGGAACCCAATCGATTTTTTCCACTAATTGTAGGTTGGGGTTGCTTAAATCATATTTTTGTAAAAAGACGTAGCACATTAAAACAAAGTCTGCTAGTCCGACTCCAAGAGCGAACCAACGAACAGTTTTTCCTTCTTTGTCGGGGATTACAGGGATCAGGAAGGAGGCAAGCAAGGGGAGCAAAATGATGGCAGTGAGCCAGGGGAAGTTAGCCGTTAGCATGGCAGTAAGAAAAAATACCTATTTCGTTATGTGTTCATTTTATGCGACTTTGTAAAATTTTGTGAATATTTTTTGGCCTACCTTTACCATAGGCTTTTATCTATAATTGGCGCATCATCATCGATTAACCCAAATAAGCTTGTTTGACCCGCTCATCCCTGAGTAAATCCCCGGCTTCTCCTGCGATAGTCAAGCGTCCCGCTTCCAAAACATAGCCGCGATTGGCAGTTTCTAGGGCTAAATTGGCGTTTTGTTCCACTAACAGGATAGTTACTCCCGATTCGTTTAATTGACGGATAATACTGAAGATTTCTCGCACTATCTGCGGCGCTAGTCCTAAACTGGGTTCGTCTAGTAACAATAACTTGGGACGACTCATTAAAGCTCTGGCAATCGCCAGCATCTGCTGTTCCCCACCGCTTAGGGTTCCCGCTAACTGCTCTCGGCGCTCCGATAGTCGGGGAAACAGTTGCAACTGCTCTTCGATATCGCTTTTTACTCCTAGGCGATCGCTTCTCGTATAAGCACCTAACTGCAAATTTGTCAAGACTGTTTGACGAGCTAAGATTCTTCTCCCTTCCGGACTATGGGCAATTCCCCGCTTAACGATTTCATGGGGTGGTAAATGGGTAATATCTTGACCTTGATAAATTATTCGCCCCGTCTTTGCCGTTAAAATCCGAGATATCGTCTTTAGAGTCGTCGTTTTTCCTGCTCCGTTCGCTCCAATCAGGGTGACAATTTCCCCCTTTTCTACCCTTAAGCTAACCTGCTGTAATGCCTTTATTCCGCCATAATTAACCGATAAATCGCTAATTTCTAACATAAACCCAGTCAAATCCCAATAGGATCACTATAGCAGTTACCAGTGATCAGTTATCAGTTACCAGTGATCAGTTATCAGTTACCAGTGATCAGTTATCAGTTACCAGTGATCAGTTATCAGTTACCAGTGATCACTGATCAGATGTGAGTTTTTAGTCAGTCCCGATGAAAAAATTTTCACCCCCACAGATGAAAGAGGTTTCCTTCCCTACACCCCACACCCCACACCCTACACCCTCTTTCAAGTCAGGGATAAGGAGGAATCCCGATCATTTGTACTGAATTTTCCAAGACGCATTATTGAGTGAGGGGTATTGAGTAGCATTAACAGTGCTGTCTTTTCACTGCTTACTGTTTACTGATAACTGTTTACTGATAACTGATAACTGATTATCTGCCTAAAACTTCCAAGACAACTGGGGCAACTCCCGATTGGAAAACACCGATAATCGCTGCCGCACCTCTGGAGAGATCGATGACGCGACCACCGCTAAACGGACCGCGATCGTTAATTCGCACCACCACCGAGCGCCCGTTACGCAGATTAGTTACCCTAACCTTGGTGCCGAAAGGTAGATAGCGATGGGCGGCGGTTAAACTACTAGAGTTAAAAGTCTCACCACTAGCGGTGCGACGACCGTGGAAACCAGGACCATACCAAGAGGCCATTCCCTTTTTACGGGGGCGACTGCTGGTTTTTACCGCTGGGCTTGTTTTCGGCTTCTCTGCTGGTGTCACTGAGGCAGGATTGCTGGCTGGGGCATTAGCCGGGGCCGGCTTGACTTGATTGGGTTGTGATTGGGGTTGTCCCGTCGAAGGAATGGCCTCTTGGGTCTGGGGTGTAACGCTTGCAGGGACGGTATTTTCTTTGTCCACTAGGGACTCCAAAGTTTTTAGAATTTCGTTAGCATTATCTTGAACCGAACGTGATACTTTAATATCTGAATCAGTTGTTCGACTATTAGAAAAAGCGGACAGAATGGTTTGAGAAGTGGACTCGATAACAGTTTGACGACCTAAGCTAATGTCCGTCAGGCTGTTGCTGTGTCCTGCTGTCTGGGAACAAATTATCGAGGCTGTAGTCCCCACTACGGTAAGGGCAGTTACAGCTTGTAGTTTGTTGACCAATTGTTTATTCATAGACTTTCTTATTGTGCGTTAGCAAGTTCCCAATGCAAAGCTGAAGGAACTTGCTAACATTCCTTTGTGCTTGCAGAGCTAACTTGGTTGCTTTCTGTTCAACCGTATCACGGAAAATCGGTTGGTCATTACGAGAATTTATATCGTTATCGGGCAAGAGAATCAAAAATTTAAATAAAGGGTTGACTGGCGCTAAAAACCAAGTTAAGATGAAGGGTTTTTAATTTTTTGTGTCCTAGAGGGGATCAAGGTTAGGAAAACTTAGGGAATTAGGGAAATTTCGAGGGGGAATAATGCTAGTATTGACAAGGCTTTCAAGGATTATCAGCCCTCCTCGATTTCTCTCTATCGATGCAGATAATGGTTAATAAAACTGTTATCTTTGCTACAAAAAACCAGATTTTTAAGATAAATGTCAAATCGGGTTAAAGGTCAGAGATTAAAAATTATAATAGGGGCTTGACAAAGAACTAAAAATAAGCTGTTATTAGCCAAACTTAACTATAAAATCAGAAATGTTAATGGATGCTAATACTAAATCCTCTTTAAAAGGGATAGGGAAGTGGGGAAGTGGGGAAGTGGGGAAAGAAACCTCTTTCATCTGTGGGGGTGAAAATTTTTTCATCCGGCCCGACTCCTAACCCCACGAAAAGCTTTTTCGGCAAACCCTATCTAGGGTCTGCTGAATAAATCTAAAAACCTTGTTGGATAAGACTTTTGGACTTTTTTCCCCTCAAAAAGTGCCAGCCATTGCGGGGATCGGGGGAA
>NZ_JASJFB010000267.1:0-1305 GCF_030065455.1 Microcystis sp. M53602_WE12
ACAACGCCTGACAGGGGAACGGAGGGGAAGGGGGTACTTTGTTCGGTGCTAGACTGATATTTCAGTAAGCCAGACAGGAGCCAGAAAAAGATATTTATCAGAAAAGTCATGATCAAGCTAGAGGTTTAAAGACTGAGCGGGTTCCAATTATTTTTATTAATAAATATTTTACACAATTCATACCAGGTAAGCAAGAGAGCTACGCCACTACTACCGAATCATTACCTTGCGGCATAACGGTTTAGTTGAGCCGCCTCAGTCAAACTCTGACTTTTACAGATCGCTTTTGATAAAGTCGGCTCCAACGCAGTGTTAGGCTTTTCGCTAAGGGTAGGGTAATACATTTAAATTTTGAATAAATCGGTAGTCTCGTTGATTCTTGGTGATAAAAGGGTAATTCCATATTATTGCTGTACCTGCAATCAAGCCATCGGCAATCAGCAAACCGTGACTTAGCCGATACAAGCGAAGTAAGTCAACCGCTTTGTCTGAAATAGGTTGGTCAATTCTGATTACATCAAACTGTTGAAGGAATTTTTCCAGCGTCCGTAACTCTGACTTGTTAGTGCAGCCAACAATTAGTTCCATTTGTGTAACTACGCTAATTGCTAATCTGGAACTTGATTGTAGCCTTTGCAGACAATTGACTGCTTCAGGAATACCACGACCAACATCAATGATTATGTCGGTATCTACGATAGTTGAACTAGCCATTTGTCTTTGACCACTCGCTTTCTCGTAAATTTCGCACCCAAGTAGTACTATCTAAATCTTGACGATCGCGCCACATTCCAACAAAGGGATCATTAACTAAATCAACATTTGACGATGCAGACAGAGGTTCAGAATATATGTACTTTTGTTTCAAAAAAGCGATCAGGCTGACTACTTGGCTCTGTGCTTCAGCAGGCAAAGATAAAAATTCACCTAAAATCTCATGAGTCATGGTTGTATCCTCCCCTATATCACGCCCAAAAGCGTGTTAGCCAGATTAGCTTACCGCAAACAGCCTCCTTTAAGGAGACCTTTCACAGAAGCCTTCTGGGAATGTAGCAAAGATTCTTGTATCTGGCTGCACTTTGTCACAAAATTTCACTATTATTTCGGGTAAGGTATGGTAAATCTCTTGATAGATAGGGTTTACTGAAAAAGTTTGTTGGTGGGGCTAGGGTGTGGGGTGTGGTGCGATTCGTTGGCTAGAAACTAGACAGTAAGACGTTTAGAGGATTAGCCGCTTGGTAAATGTAGTACCTTGATAACTTTATAACCCTACAGGTGCGGGTTAGTAATAACCTTAGTCCTGTC
>NZ_JASJFB010000675.1:0-6382 GCF_030065455.1 Microcystis sp. M53602_WE12
AGACTGAGCGGGTTCCAATTATTTTTATTAATAAATATTTTACACAATTCATACCAGGTAAGCAAGAGAGCTACGCCACTACTACCCAATCATTACCCGAGATCGCCTTGGATTAATTTTCTCCAAGTTAACCACCGCTAGGTCTTCTGAAAACTTTATGCTGTAAGCTTTTTTCGCCATGATAATAAGGTCGAGTTCAAAAATTTGAGCGAACGGTGAGTCTAGATTTAGTCTATCTGCTTTTGTCAAAAAACTCCAGTTCTCTAGCTGGTCGGGGTTTAGAACATTTTAAACCTCAAAGTGATCCCACTGTTGATCCCTTAGATTATGCCAATTTGCTATGTTCCTGTCAGGCAAATCTTAGGACTGGTGAACCTCGGCACTGTGGTAATCTAAAAGATAACTGGTTTGATGAAAATCTCTTAATCTCTCCACTCAATCCCGATTGTGAGTCTCACTTTGCTTTTAATGATGATGGTACAATTAAACCCGCACAAGAAGATGTTCAAACAGCAATTAATACTATCGAAAAGTTGGGATTAAACCTCAATAAACTCAAGGTACGGCTCTCTTATTTTTTGTGTGATCAGTTTAACTTATATGGAAGCGATCAATCTTTGTGTCCTCTGTGTCTCTGTGGTTCCTTCCACTCGCTCGCCAGCAAGCGGTTCACAAAATTGGCCAGTTGTCAATTGGGATGCTCTCATACTAAATCCTGTTTAGAAGGTATAATCGTTATTGCAAGGATTCTCCAGGATCACCGCCTTCCAATACGGTTTTCCAACCGATCACCAGGAAAATGATTAAAGCAACTATCGCCATAAATAAGCCGATCGGAGTACCGATCAGATCCCGGGCGAATTGTAAACTATAGTTAGTTTTTAGATCGGCATTTCCATCCCAAACTACCGTTTTTTCCGCACCGAGAAATAACAAGTGAATCCCCCGAGAAAGAACGAACTCTCCCACGATAGTGAAGAGAATTAACTGTTTCAGTCTCACGGGTAACATGGCCAGATATTCGGTAACGATCAAGAGCAACAGAACCACAATAGGAGTCATACTCTCGCCGATAATTCCCCCGCAATGAAATCCGGGTTGCAGGAAACAAACTCCCAAAAAACCGATTACAAGTACCGATACTAAAAATGATCTGGGAAACAAAGGTTTACCCTGAACTTTTCCGAAAACTCGTTTCCCGAAAACCGTCAGAAGGACAGCGCTCAGGGTTATCGTTATAGAGCCAGCTAAAACACTAAAATACAAGCGAAACCATGAATTCCACAGCCGATAGCGTAAGGTGTAATACTCGCCACCCTCTCCGGGGCCTTTCTGGATTCGATCTTGAACCGCATCGGAAAGTTCGAGGGGATAAACGCTAGACCAGGCATTGTTTAAAGCATCGGAAATTCTAACGCTCGCAGTCGCACCCCCCGTCGTTCCCATTGCCGTCTGGAAGATAGAGGCGAGACCGAAGTGAGAGATTCCCCATAAATAAGCTAAACGGCTTTTACTTCGGATCACCGATATAGACTCCAAAAGGGTTATAGCTGTTGGATCATGCAGGTTAAGCGCCGTTTAGCTTACCAGGGAAGACACACGGCGATCATTAGGATTAACGGAAAAAATAACTGACGGACGACAAGAGCTAAATTTTTACGATTTACCCATAGATTATCGACGATCGGGGCGATAACATAGAGTATGGCGGAAGGATGACTGAGAAAGGCTAATCCCCAACTAACTCCACAGCCAATCCCGGAAAGGGAATAGACTCTTGTGCGGGGATTGTTTCTCAAGTCGAGATAGAAATATAGCGGTTCTCGCATCTGTGCGGCACACTTAAACCTTTGCTGATTAAGCTGTTCAGGATCGGGAATGTACCTCTTGTGAATCAGAAACGCTATATAGCGTTTTTCAGTCTGCTGAGGTACAAAAGTTATGGGTTTTAGGCACTCATGCAAGAGGCAAAAGGCAAAAGGGAAGAAAAATAGGTGTACCTCACTAGCTTAGGAAACGCTATAGATGCCAGTTAAGATATAGACCGTGGCCAATACCTTCGGCCACGGGTAGGTGATCATATTACTCAAATAGGGACTGAAAGCCACGGGGAAAAAGGCTAACGGAATTAACGACGGACGCAGAAAGAGGGGGATTAGGAGGGTCAGGAATACTCCTGGTAAAATCGCAGTAATTTGATAAACCGCAAATGAATTTTCTAAAAGTGCCAGATAATAACTAGAAAACAGATTGAATAAAGGAGTTCTAGAAGTAACATTATAAGTTCCAAAGTAAACCGTATCGGTTTTCTGAAGTCCCAAAAAAATTTGAGCGATATCGAAGTGCATCCACCAATCCCCGTAGTAAAATCCCCCACTGTAAAGCACGACGAAGAATTGCATCCCTAGCAGGACGAGCCAGAACAAGATCGCTAGGTATAGCCATCTATAGTTTTCTCTTTCTTCCGCTTGCCACAATTGTCGCGTCAGTAACCATAGAGAGATAATAAATAAACCAGCCGTCGCTAACAGGAAAAAAGTTCTTCCGGAAAAGCCACAAAGAAAATTAACGAAAGCGATCGCCGATTGTAAAGCCATTCCCGAAGCACCAGCAAGGGCCATACATTCCTTGACGGTAAAGCGCGAGATCGCTCTCAGGCTAACATAGCCGAGGGTGAAAGTTAGGGTTAGCGAGATCGCCCCGAAAAAAAACAACTGTAAAAAGCTTATATTCACGATTAACTATTTACCTGAATCTATTTTAGTGACCCCATCTTTTAATACTATCGAAAAGTTGGGATTAAACCTCAACCAAATCAAGGCACTTCGTAAGGCAGCCATCGAGCCTTTTTTGGATGAGGAGATAGATAATGCTCAATTAAAAGTTTTTGTCAATGGATATTTATGCTTAGATGCTCAACAAAGATACAGTCCTTTGGCTCTTCTGGTTTCTGTGTGGAAACGGGGTCTATACTGATAGTTTCTTCAGCAAAATACTCCTAAAAGTCTTTCCCAGTAAATATTTCACGATTCTATAAGCAAAAATTATCACACAAAGTCGAGAAGAGCCGTCCTTTCTGGACAACAATCAAATATCTGTTCAGCGATTTAATTGAATAATTTTTCCTTTACAAAAATACAAGGATTATTATAAAAGTTTAGATAAACAAGAAAAAATATCAAGTCTTATGAAGATTATTCAAGAATTATCTCAAAAGTCAACAATTGATGAGATTCTGACCAGATAATGGGGATGGAGGGGTGAATCAACCTGATCCGAAACAGAGATTATTGTCGAGAGTCGGAGAGAAAAGCAATGAATATCAAGGATACGTTACACAATTTTGTCCAGTACCTAACAGAGGCTTTTGCTCGCATTTTTAGTCCCAACAATGACGAATATCCCGATGTGGGGATGCAGCCTTTTGATTCTGAACCTTACCATGCTCCCAAGGGTAATTCTTAACTAAAAATGACAGATAACTGCTTTGAGATAAGGGTTATGGGTAGGGATAATAACCCTACCTGATTTTATAGGAAAATAATTAATCCTCTGCTTGCCAATCGGGACAACTATCACTATCCCAACCGTAGGGATGGAAACCGCAGACGAGAAGATTACCCCCGTAGATATAACCGTGATAATTACGGCAACCGATACAAGCAGGATGGGTGTTAGGATCGGGGTTAACTTTAGGAGTGAGGGTAAAATCCGAGGGTTCATCTAATTCCGAAAAGGGGTATTCATCGAGGTTAAAAAATTCCTCTAATTCCTGGGGTAAAACCTCTTGAATAAACTGTTCCAGATCGATGATAATTTCTTCATTGATTTCTTCGATAGTTTGGGTAACTTCTTGGAAAAAATTTTCAATTCCCAGTGCCACAGTTTCGATCACTTCCCAAAAATCTTTCTGCCAATCGTCCATGTTTATACTTGCGTCCCTTGTCTGGTAATAATTAATTATTTGTCGCTAAAATCTAGGTTTTAATCCTGTTGTAGTTTCCGTAATTCTTCCTGAAGACGTTCCACCTTTTGCCGCAATTCATCTACTTTTGGCTCGGCTGCTTTGCTGTCTTCCTCATCTTCAATAATTTCTATCCGTCGGGGTTCATGGGGAATATTAGATTCATTACCTGCCACCGTTTGCTGTTGTGCCTGTTTCACCAACTCATCAACGTATTTCCTCGCTTCTTCCGTCGTCATTTCGCCGCGAGAAATCATCTCATCGGCTAATTTTTGGGCTTGATTTCTTAATTCTTGTAAATTTACTTCAGCTTTTTCGGCGGCATAAGTAGCAATGCCTACGCCCAAATAAACTGCTTTTTTGACTAAATCACCTAAGTTCGCCATAGCAAAAATCCTGAATCGATCGCTCTTACTTCCTAGAATAAACGATCCTTCTCCCAAATGGAGATGGGTTTTGGGAGTGAGTGAACAGTGAACAGTAAACAGTAATCAGTGAACGCTTGCGCCGCTAATGTAACACCGTGAACATTTTTCAGCCAATATCCAAGAGAGCCATCGGTGAACTGAAAACTCATACTAAATCCGTTGAGTATAAGCTAGTTATGAGGAGAGGCACTCATGCAAAAGGCAAGAGGCAAAAGGGAGAATAAATAATCAGTTTTTAATAAACGGATTTAGTATCACATCTGATAACTGATAACTGGTAACTGGTAACTGATAACTGATGAGGTAAAGTTTTGTAAATAGATGCGGTGGTGGCGACACCAAAATTGATCGCTATAAAGATTAAATTTTAGTCAAATTGCTGGTTTTTCGCCCTCAAAACGACGATAGAGCCTCATCAGGTCATTTTTGACCTAAATAGTTTGATTAAGCTCAAAATAACTAAATATTGCGGCTAGCTGCCGGCAGCCAGCAGCCGGCTGAATCGATTTGTGTTCATCCTAACCAAAGATTTAAACTAAAGAATCGAGACCAGATTCCCGATTTAATCACAAAAAACTATGTTTCCTATTCATCGCCCCCGTCGTCTGCGTCAAACCCCTCAAATGCGCCGTCTGGTGAGTGAAACCGTCTTGACAGCCAATGACTTTATCTATCCTCTTTTCGCCACGGCGGGGGAAGGTATTGCCCGGGAAGTCAAATCGATGCCGGGGGTGTACCAATTATCAATCGATAAAATTGTTGACGAAGCCAAGGAAGTGCGGGATTTAGGAATCCCAGCGATTATTTTATTCGGGCTGCCGGAAAGTAAAGACACAGAGGCGACGGGAGCATGGCACGATCATGGTATTGTGCAGAAAGCGGCCACAGCGATTAAAGAGGCAGTTCCCGATCTACTCATTGTCGCCGATACTTGTTTGTGTGAATATACCAACCACGGTCATTGTGGTTATCTGCAAACGGGAGATTTAACCGGCAGGGTGTTAAACGATCCCACTCTGGGATTATTGCAAAAAACTGCCGTTTCCCAGGTAAAAGCGGGAGTGGATATCATTGCACCGTCGGGAATGATGGATGGTTTTGTGCAGGCAATTCGTCAAGGATTGGATGAGGCGGGTTATAGTGATACACCGATTCTTTCCTATACGGCTAAATATGCCTCTGCCTATTATGGTCCGTTTCGGGATGCGGCTGATTCTACCCCCCAATTCGGCGATCGCAGAACTTACCAAATGGATCCGGGTAATGCCAGGGAAGCCTTAAAAGAGGTGGAATTAGACGTATTAGAGGGGGCAGATATGTTAATGGTGAAACCTGCTCTATCTTACCTGGATATTATCTGGAGAATCAAGGAAATGACTAATTTACCCGTGGCTGCCTACAATGTGTCGGGGGAATATTCAATGATTAAAGCGGCGGCGTTAAATGGCTGGATTGACGAAAAACGAGTGACTTTAGAGACTCTAACTAGCTTTAAACGGGCGGGTGCCGATATTATCTTAACCTACCACGCTAAGGATGCCGTGCGCTGGTTAGCAGAGGGTTAAACTTGATGATTGAACCCACCATGCCGATCAGGATAAGGGGGTGGTGAGGTTGCTACTCTTAATTCTAGGGATTACCTGAAAAAAATACTGGCTCTTCTCGAATTTTTTGTGTGACAATTTTTGCTTATGTAATCCTGAAGTGCTTATTTGGCAAGACTTTTAGGACTACTTTGCGGATATTCTATCAGTATAGACCTCGTTTCCACACAGAAACCAGAAGAGCCAAAATACTTTCCAACGATTGAGTTCAGGAGCGGTAGATAACCTCTCATTCCAGCAACTACATAGGGCTGGCTGAATAAATCTAAAAACTTTGTTGGGTAAGACTTTTAGACCTTTTGTCAATCAAAAAGTACTGGATCTGGGAGTGATCGGGGGGAAATTTAGGCACTTTTTCCCTGAAAATTAGGTAATTGGCCACCTCA
>NZ_JASJFB010000543.1:0-1171 GCF_030065455.1 Microcystis sp. M53602_WE12
GTTATTGTGACTAACTCTTTTGGTTAGAACAAGATAAACTAGAGAATCTTCGGTCAAATTTATTGACTCAAAATCAGCTATACTTAATTTAAATGAAACAGCCCTACCTTGATAAGGGGGGTGCCGATCCCCCCTTAATCCCCCCTTGATAAGGGGGGTGCCGATCCCCCCTTAATCCCCCCTTAATAAGGGGGGCATCTGATAATTTTTAAAGCCTACCTACTTAATATGGAACTGTAAACATATTGCCAACGCTCAAATGCAGATCTTGTAGGTGGGGTGGAACGAAACAATACTGGATCGAAAATGGCTCAGTTATGAGAAATTTGCACGGTGAATAGATAGCTTTATGAGAAAATGGAAAGGTAATGCAATCCTCTAAGCCAGATGACTATAGCAGAGCTATTCCCTACTTTGAGAAGTCTGCCTCGTGCAGACAAGTTGAAGGTGATGCAATTTCTGATCGCAGAACTAAGTAAGGACGAGGAGCCAAGCCTACAGCCAGGAGCAACATATTTACTCTCGTCGCCGCTTAATTCACACGCAGCGGCGCAGAAACTTGCTCAACTCCTAGATTCGGAACAAGCAACGCACAATGCGTAACGCCCAACGATTTAACTTTACCGAAGGATTCGATGGGTTTGGTGTCCCCGATGCCTTGCCTCAACTACCTATATCTCTGACATACCAAGATAGCTCGGTAGAGTTTTCAGCACTGTTAGACACGGGTGCAAGTGTTAATGTCTTACCGTACAGCCTCGTAGGTTGGGTTGACGCAAGGAAACCCAACAAAGAGTAACCTTTGGGGTGGTTGGGTTTCGCTTAAACAATCGAATTGAGCCATTTTCGACCCAGTATTGTTTCGCTCAACCCAACCTACAATAATTGCTTATATTAATTTCTGATTAATTGCCAATTCATTGCCGACACAAGAGTTAAAGCGATAACAATTCATTGCTGTATGTAACAATATAAGAGGAGTGCGATCGCCGATTTTGTAGGGTGCGTTAACGCGCGTGTAACGCACCGCTAATAGACCTCTTGCATAATTTTTTTATGGTATAATATAAGGTTTTGCTTTTTTCTCAATTCTTAGATTGAAGTGGAAAAAAGAATAAAATGTGATCTTAGGTCAGGAAATCATCTATAATTTTGCTATGTTTATTAGCAA
>NZ_JASJFB010000578.1:0-9351 GCF_030065455.1 Microcystis sp. M53602_WE12
AATTTTTGCCTGACAAAATTTAATCTTAATGCTTTTCTTTGCCCAGATATTTGTTGACGATCTAAATTAAATAGCATTCGATAAAGTTGATGACAAGATTGTTGGAGATGACGAATTTTTTCCGATGGGCAAATCACAACAGAAGAAGCGGAAGAATTTAAAAACTTTTTCGCTTCTGGTAGCTCTAAATTTTGGCACAATTGTTGCAGATAATTATCATGAACGTAAAGCTGAAAACGATTGGAAAAGGGATGTTGAAAAATGGAAATTTCTGATTTAGGGGGGACAATCCCAAGATAGTTATTTTCTACTGAGTACAAATTTTGGAAGAAGACGGAATTCACCCGAATAGGAATCGCAAAAACCCACATTTTAGAATGGACTACTCCCACAACATTTATTAAACAATTACGTTGCGATAATTCTAACATCACTTCATCGATGATGATCCTTGAAAGATACCCTTCAAAATGATCACCACTGAGTTGTAAAGCATCTCCGTTGACAAATTCTCGATTCTGAAAATAGCGAGAAAAGTCACAAAAATATTCACTTTTAAAGGTTAATTCCTGAGAATTAATTAAAATATCGGTTTTACTGTCAAAAATAAACATCTATATATAACTATTTGGTTATTGAGTAAAATCAAAATTTTTTTTGCCCATCAATTTAAAAACTTGCGTTTTTTGGATCATCTTAGCATAGAGGACTGAGTAGTATGAGTTACAGCAGAGTTGATTTGTTAATTTTGTCCATCAGTGTAATTCCAGTTAAATCTCTCACTTTTTTCCGTTATCGATTACTAAGGAGATTTCGATGGCTAAACAATATATGCCCCTTGAAGATTGCTCTGGGGCTGCGGTAGTGGGTGGAGAAGTTCCGCAATTACGTCCCCCGGCATTTTCTGATAACTCAAAATATACCACATTTACCTATACCTATTATCCAGAGGGATTGGAAATTTCCGATAGCTATATCTCTTATCCAGGAGAATCAGAAATTTCCGAAGCCCTTGCCAGGGAAATCACTACGTTCGCCGTTCCCCCGACAAATTATCCAGAGGGATTGGAAATTTCCGATAGCTATATCTATTATCCAGGAGGAGCGGAAATTTCCGAAGCTGTTGTTCCTAATATTAGCACTCGTCTCTTCTATGCGCTCAAAGCAATCATAGCATTTTTCATCAGAATGAGCCATGGGCAAGGGGCTTAAACCCTTTGTTGGCAAAACTTGTCGATACCTCAGTAACGTGAAAAGCGCTATAACTACACATCTAAGCCGCCGACATCGTCTTCATCATCAGGAGGGGCTGTAACATTCAGCGTTAATCAAGGAGACCCGATCATAAACTTACTAGGCGGCTCCGGTGGTAAAGAATTTTATGAGGGTGTAATATTGCCAAATGGAGATCTAAAAACTAACTGGCAACTGACTCCTTTTATGAACCTCGCCGTCGTTACCAATTATATTTTTGGTTTCGTCCTCATCGTTTTTGGCAGCGATAGTGCGATCGCAGATTATGTAGAGAGTTTGTAGGGTGGGCAATGCCCACCTTGCATTTAAGGTAAAATAGAGCTAAGGAAGTTAGTAGAGAGAGAATGCTATTTTGCCAGCTATGAGCCAAACTTTACCTAAAACTGTTAATTTCGAGGAATTCGTCCTTTGGCTGCCTGAAAATTCGGGAGTGCGTTATGAGCTACACAAGGGAAATATTATTGAAATGGCACAACCCGCAGGAGAACACGAGGAAATCAAAGGATTTTTAACTGTTAAACTCAGTGGAATAATTGATAGACTAGGGCTTCCTTATTTAATTCCTAACCAAGCGATTGTCAGACCTGCTGGTAAAAATTCTGGTTATTTTCCTGATGTATTAGTGCTAAATCGAACCAAGCTCGCTCAGGAAAAATTATGGAAAAAAGAATCAATCCTTAGGGATGGTGCATCTATCCCTCTGATCATTGAAGTGGTATCGACTAACTGGCGTGATGATTACTACTTAAAATTTGCTGATTATGAAGAAATGGGTATTCCTGAATATTGGATTGTCGATTATGCAGCCTTGGGTGGGCGTAATTTTCTCGGCACTCCTAAACAACCGACCATCTCTGTTTGTCGCTTAGTTGAGGAAGAATATCAAATTCGGCAATTTCGAGACAGAGATATCCTGATCTCCCAGACTTTCACGGAATTAAATCTCACTGTCAATCAGATTTTCTTAAGTCTGTAGGGTGTGCATCGTCCACCTTACTCTTTTCGTTTTTTTCTTCAGTTTGAGTGGTTGATTTTGCCGCTTAAAATCCGCAATTATTGCCTTTATTTGCTCCATCTGCTTGGGTTTTAAGCCATTAAGCTCAATTTATATTATCGCTTTCGTGTTCATGTTATCAAGGTCGTTACTAAGACAAGATCGTAAACTAAGACGCATTTTAAATGAGAGAAATTTTGGGATCCCTATTTATTTTTTTAGTCTGTCCCATAATCGGTGGACTGCCTCTGATCGATTGGATAAATTATCTCGTAACTGGACGTAAATTATCCCAATTAGGTACTGGTAATATCGGTGTAACTGCCGCCTTTTACCATGGGGGTAAATTAGTGGGAATTTTGGCGGTAATTTCGGAAGCAGCCAAGGGAATTATCGTTATTCTCCTAACCCGTTTATTTTTTCCCACCGGCTCCACTTGGGAATTATTAGCTTTAATTGCCTTAGTCATGGGGCGCTATTGGTTAGGAAAAGGTGCGGGAACTACTAATGTTTTCTGGGGATTAATCGTTCACGATTTTGTCGCTGTTTTTCTCACCTCAATCATTAGTGGGATTAGCTTTACTATTTTTCGAGAAAAATCTACGGGTAGATTGGTAGGATTATTTTTATTAGCTTTAATTCTCACCTTGCGCCGTCCCCACGATTCAGGTTATATTATAACTGCCATTGCTTTAGCCTGTTTATTAGGGGCAATTTTTCAAAAAATAGCCGACGATTTAGACTTACCCGAAGCAAGTGTTAACAATGAATCAAAAACTATGTTTCGTTTTTTTCGTGGAGATCGATCGATCCAAACTCTTGATGACAATCTGACGGCCTTAAAAGTGGGACAAAAAGCCGCCACTTTAGCCGATCTTAAGCGTGCCGGTTATCCCATTCCTAGGGGTTGGATTTTACCCCCAGGGGATGATCCACAACCGTTAATAGAATCTCTTCATCCTGATATTAATCATCCCTTAGTCGTGCGCTCTTCCGCTATTGGAGAAGATAGTGAAACCGCTTCATCTGCGGGACAATATACTACAATTCTTAACGTCATCGATCAAGAAAATTTAGCGGCGGCGATTTTAAGTTGCCAAACCTCCTATAATAGTCCTAATGCTGTTAATTATCGACTCGATCGAGGTCAAGAAAACACGGCCATGGCTGTGTTAATCCAAGAACAAATTCGAGGAGTTTTTTCGGGAGTTGCCTTCAGTCGCGATCCGATTAATCCTCTCAGTTTAGATGTAGTTATTGAAGCTTTACCCGGAGATGCCACCAGAGTTGTATCGGGAAGAATCACCCCCGAAAGTTATCGAGTTAATTTAGAAGAAAATATCATTATCGGAGCGGGAGATATTCCCCCGGCTATTATTCAACAGGTAGCTAATCTTTGTCGGCAATTAGAAAACCTTGATCATGGCATTCCCCAAGATATAGAATGGACTCATGACGGACGAAAATTATGGTTATTACAGTGCCGTCCTATCACTAATTTACAGCCAATTTGGACAAGAAAAATCGCAGCTGAAGTTATCCCCGGTGTGATTCGTCCTTTGCCTTGGTCAATTAATCGTCCTTTAACCTGTGGAGTTTGGGGAGATATTTTCCGGTTAGTTTTAGACAAAAAAGCCCTCGATTTGGACTTCAATGAAACAGCGACTTTACACTATCAAAGAGCCTATTTTAATGCTTCTTTGTTAGGAACAATTTTCCGTCGCATGGGATTACCTCCAGAAAGCTTAGAATTCCTGACCAAAGGGGCAAAGTTTACCAAACCACCGTTAACGGCAACTTTGGCTAATTCCCCTGGTTTATTAAAACTTTTAGGACGGGAATTACAGTTAGAAAAAGACTTTAGCCAAGATCAAAAAAACTATTTTATCCCGACGCTCAAAAAAATTAACGCTACTGCCCCAGAAGCTTTATCTTCAGGGGAGATTTTAGAGCAAATTGAGGAGATTTTAACCGTCTTAAAAAAAGCCACCTATTATAGTATTCTTGCCCCTCTTAGCTTCGCTTTGCGTCGCAGTATTTCGCAAGTACCTTTTGAGAGATTGGATAACTCCCAAGCACCAGAAATAGCCTCAATGCGATCGCTATCTGAACTGAGAAAAAATACGCTCGATCGAGATTTTGACTCGGCTTTTTCCCTCTGGTTAGAAACCTACGGTTATTTAAGCGAAGTGGGGACTGATATTTCCATACCGAGATGGCGAGAAAATCCCCAAGAGCTGCTACAACTCCCCTTAGATAGTCCGGGTAATAATAGCCATAAAAAAGTTAAATCTTCCCATACTGTCCAAAAAAGATTAAATATCAAAAACCAAGTGACTGAAATTTACTCCCGTCTTTTAGCTCACCTACGCTGGCATTTTCTCGCTTTAGAAACCCTCTGGTTACAGCAGCAAATATTATCGGAGACGGGAGATATATTTTATCTAAATTACTCAGAAGTTACCCAGTTGGGTCAGAATAATAAAATCGCCAATCTTAAGCAGATTATCCGTCAGCGTCGCCAACAATTCCAAGAAAACTCTCAATTAACCGATATTCCCTACATCGTTTATGGACAACCACCGAAAAGAGAATTTTTAGTTTCAAATTTAACTGCCAAAAAACGCTTACAGGGAATTGCCGCTAGTGGGGGGACAGTGGAGGGACGAATCAAAATTATGCCCAGCTTACAAAATCTAGAAATTGCCCCTAATACTATTCTCGTTATTCCCTATACTGACTCAGGATGGTCGCCTTTATTATCCCAGGCTGTGGGAATTATTGCCGAGGTGGGGGGACAATTATCCCATGGTGCTATTATTGCCAGAGAATACGGAATTCCCGCGGTTATGGATGTGCATAATGCCATGAAATTGTTAAAAGATGGTCAATTAATTCGTCTCGATGGCAGTCAAGGAATTATTGAAATTCTCTAGGCATTAGGGGACAGGGTGTGGGGTGTGGGGTGTAGGGTGTAGGGTGTAGGGTGTAGGGTGTGGGGTGTGGGGTGTGGGGTGTGGGGAGAATAAATAAAATAATCTCCTGACTCCTGACTTCTGACTCCTGACTCCTGACTCGGAGACTCCTAACCCAATGGTAGATGTTGGATTTTTGCAGAAGTTCTATTTTTCGACAAAGATAAGCAAAAATTATCTATGAACTCCAAAAACTTGAGAATATTTAAATTAACATTTCGCAATATTTACAAATTCTTAAGAATTAATTGAGAAAGATTTTTATTTAACAACGATGTTACAATGGTTACAGCGATTTTACTGAATTTCATAGTGGGGTATTCTATGCTTTTTTGGGCAGCAACGGTTGAAACCCTTGCCACACCTAGAAGGTAATCCTCATTAAGACAGGTAAATCAGTCAATTTCACCCACAACGATGATCTTTTTTTTGTGTAGTTTTATTGCAAAAAAAAAGTTTTTTTGACAAAAAGCACAAAGTATGAATTAGGAAGTGGGGTAGTGGGGTAGTGGGGAAGTGGGTTGATGGGGTAGTGGGGTAGTGAGGTAGTGGGGAAGTTAAGCTAAACGGCTTTTACTTCGGATCACCGATATAGACTCCAAAAGGGTTATAGCTGTTGGATCATGCAGGTTAAGCGCCGTTTAGCTTATCTGCTATTTTCCAATAAAAATCTTCTTTCGGCGCGAACAATTGCCTCTCTAGTGGCTAAAACTGCTTCTGTATCCACCGAAAGAGAAGTCACACCCCAAGCAATCAGATCATCGATAAGTTCAGGATACTGGACGATAGCCATGCCACAAACGGAACAGGGAATCTGTAAAACTTTTGCTTGAGTGATAATTTGTTGTAAAGCTGCCCTGACTGCGGGATGACGGGCATTAAAATATTCTGAGAAATGTTCTCGATCGCTACCTAAAAGTAATTGAGTTAAATCATTAGTACCAATAGCGATTAACTGTACCCCCGCTTGCACATAATCCGCTAATTGAAAGATTACCCCCGGTACTTCCACCATTATCCCCAATTGGAAAGAAGGGACTTGAGTGAGTAAAGCCGATTGTACCCGTTGCCGGCAGAAAATAAATTCCTCAACCCCGCGGACAAAGGGAAGCAGTAAATTAATATTGGTGGCGCTGGTGGTTTGTACCCGTCGTAAAGCTTGCAATTCCAGATCGAATAGAGTCGGATCTAATATATAACCATGGGTTCCCCGACTGTCTTGAGCCGAATGTTGAGCATCAAAAGAACGGTAAAATAAAGGCTTAGGCTGGATACTAAGGGCAAATTGTGCGATTAAATCACTTAATCTCTCGATCAATGCTTCTTGATGCTCTGGTGTTAACCATTCTTCTAGATTACGCTGAGAAAGTAAGTCTAAAATCATCCATTCTGAGCGCAATAAACCGATCCCATCAATAGGCAGTTCTCGGATTCCGGCAATACTTTCAGTTTGACTGAGATTAACCATCAAACGGGTAGCAATTGCCGTCCCGTCGGTTTCTCTGGGGGGTGGTGGGGGCAAGGAAATCTGTTCCTGAGATGCTAGAGAAATAATTCCCCTCGTACCATCTACTAAAATTATCTCGCCTGAGCGGATAATTTCTGTGGCATTTTTCACCCCGACAACGGCAGGAATGGCTAATTCCCGGGCTAAAATGGCTCCATGGCTAGTTAATCCCCCCTGTTCCGTGATCATTGCTCTAATTTGGCGTAAATGGGGCAGTTTTTTCGGAGGTAAATTAGTAGTAACCAGAATGCAATCCTGAAAATTTGCCTCTGGGGAGTCGAAATTGCTGATCACTTTTGCCACTCCCGATGCCAACCCCGGGGATGCCCCTAATCCTCTTAAGGGATAATTGGAGGTAGTGGGGGTGATTTCCTGACTGTGACAGTTGAGAATATAAATTTGACCATCCAGCATCATCAGCCATTCTATGCTGGTTAACGTCGGTTTTTCCGTCAGCAGAAATTGAACCAGTTGACAAAGGCGATCGAGGGCGAAATTATCTAAACAGTAGCTTTCTTGTAAACTGGGTGCTAATAATTGTGGCGCGAGCAGATTACTGTCACTATTGAGATAATAAGCGCGGGATTTATTGCCTAATTGCCGACTGCGTAATTGACCGGAGCGATCGATAATGTAGGTATCCGGTGCCACTTCTCCATTAACTAAACTGTGTCCTAACCCCCAAACTGCCTGAATTTTCCAGTTATCGTCATTAATCAACACATTTCCCGCACAATTGGCCGGTAATAACGGTTGTACCAGTAAAGATAATTGAATGTTTTCTAAACCAATTCCCATTTTTCGCCAATAAAATAGACTTCTGGCGGTGAATAACTCCGCCCAAGCTTGTTTTAGGGCATTTTCTAGATTATCTGCTTTAATTCCACTGATTGGGGCGGAAAATAAACCGAGCGTTCGCCGAGCCAGATTAGCTGGTAGGGAAAAGCGCCATACTAGGCTATCCATGGATAATTGTGCCACGGCCGCCTCTAGTTGTTCTAACCAGAGAGGAGGAATTTGCGCTTGTAAAATGGCCCGCCGACTTTCTTTGGCGACTAATTGCAGAGCTTTTGCGTTATCTACGTCTAAATAGAGGGAAGATTGCGGAAAATCAGTCAGAAACGAGTCAGCATTGTCGATAGTTTCCAAAAATTCCGCAAAAATGCGGTTAAAAATGGCAAATCCCCTGATAATTGGGTATCCTCGCTGGTGTAATTCACTGGCAATAAAAGCTTTTTCCCCCACCAGGGGGCGATCAGAAGCACTAATGCGATCGAGCCAGCAGAGAATGGTCACGGGATTTGTTAAGAATGGTGAAAGGATTGTAAAATCATTGTGTGATTTTTGTAACTTTTTAGTTCTATCTGCTAGTTTAACTCACCGTCACTATCTTGAGGATGATCTGGGAAGTGGGGAAGTGGGGAAGTGGGGTGTAGGGTGTAGGGTGTGGGGTGTAGGGTGTGGGGCGTAGGGTGTGGGAAGAATAAATAAAAATAATCTCCTGTCTCCTGACTCCTATCTCCTGACTCCTATCTCCTGTCTCCTGACTACTGACTCCTGACGACCGGCTCCTGATAGCTGATAAGATAGGATTCGGACAATATTCGATCGCTGCGAGAAATTGATGGACACACCTGCGAAAGTTTTGTTAGTGGATGACGAACCGGGGGTTCGTGAATCTGTGCAAGCATATCTACAGTACGGGGATGACTTCGAGGTAAGAACTGCTAGTAATGCTAACGAAGCCTGGGATTTACTCAATCAAGAAATTCCTGAATTAGTCATCTCCGACATTATGATGCCGCAGGTGGATGGCTATCAGTTTCTGAAGAAATTGCGCGAAGATGCTCGTTTTCAGACAATTCCCGTGGTTTTTCTCACTGCTAGGGGGATGACGAGCGATCGCATTCAGGGTTATAATGCCGGTTGTGATGCTTATTTATCCAAGCCTTTCGATCCCGAAGAATTAGAAGCATTAATCAAGTCTTTAATCGAGCGCCGTCGTCAATCCCTGCAAGCCACCAGCGAAAACGCTAGATTAGAAGAAATTGCCCGAGATATCCGGGAATTAAAACAGCAGGTGGGACAACAGAACACTTTTACTACTACTCCCCCCCCGATTAAAATTGACCTTACCCCCCGGGAACAAAGCGTTTTAGATTTAGTAGCGGAGGGATTGATGAATAAAGAAATTGCCAGTCGTCTAGAAACCAGCGTCAGAAACGTAGAAAAATACGTCAGTCGCTTATTTAGCAAGACTGGTACTAATAGTCGCACGGAATTGGTACGTTTTGCCCTAAAACACGGTTTAACCAGTTAATATAGCAGCTAAGGACAAAGTAGCGGACGGGAGTAGTTTATTAGCTGACGATGACAAGCAACTGAATTACCGATGGAAAACGTTTCATCAGTTCATCGTATGGCTTCTGGCGTTGAAACAAATTTTGTTTTAGAGCTAACCTTCGAGCAAGAGCAGAATGGGAGGATATATCAACCATGTTAAGCACTGATCTAGAGATAAGACTAGCAGCTTTAGAAGCTGAAGTAGCACTGCTTAAGCGTTTGCTACCTACTGTCAGCGAAACTCCCTGGTGGGAAAAAATTGTCGGCACTTTTGCTGA
>NZ_JASJFB010000699.1:0-4632 GCF_030065455.1 Microcystis sp. M53602_WE12
GATAAATTCTCTCTAGCATTTTCTGGCTCTCGGGGTTTAGGTCTCTAATCAATCTCATTGTATTTTCCTGCTGCTTCGTTTTTTTATGTATTATACTTCTTAATTTTTTATTTGGGTAATTAATTTTGCATGACTACTTACAATTATTAGTGATACAGCATTTCTTATACAGATGAAGTATGATGGGATTGGGCATCGCCCCCAAAGGTTAAGTAGGGAGGCACAATTATTTGTAGGATGGGTTAGCGGTAGCGTAACATAATCGGGGGTTGGGTTTCATGCTTCAACCCAACCTACGTTCATCTTATATTTAATTCCACCCACCTACTTAAGCTTATCCCTAGTTTCTAGAAGTCCGCTTTTTTCGACTAGAATAAAAAAAGCCAGCCAGAATAGCCACAATTTTAAAAATTTCTCCTCTTAGACTTGACGTGAAAGAGTCCCTCAACCCTACTTCTTTGGATCTCAAAACCATTTTTCCCTTTAAACTCGACGACTTCCAGCAATCGGCGATCGCTGCTCTCGCTGCCGGTAAATCAGTGGTGGTCTGCGCTCCCACCGGTTCCGGCAAAACCTTAATCGGAGAATACGCCATCTATCGCGCCCTCGAAAGGGGCAAACGGGTTTTCTACACCACTCCCCTGAAAGCTCTTTCTAACCAAAAATTCCGGGATTTTCAAGAAAAATTCGGTCGCACCCCCACCGATGGCGATGAGGATTCCCCGCTGCTCTTTGCGGAAGTGGGATTGATTACCGGTGATGTGGTGATCAATCCCTCCGCATTAATTGTAGTCATGACTACAGAAATTTTTCGCAATATGCTGTACCAAACTCCAATCGGTGAGGTAGGCACTTCCCTAGAAAACGTGGAAACCCTAGTTCTCGATGAATGTCACTATATCAGCGATCGAGGTCGCGGCACCGTTTGGGAAGAATCAATTATCTACTGTCCCCCTAGTATCCAATTAGTCGCCCTCTCCGCCACCATCGGCAACCCCGGGGAACTCACCGACTGGATTAACTGGGTGCGGCAACTGCCCCAATCCGGCGACAATAAACAGACCTCCAGCTGCGAGCTAATTAACTCCGATTTTCGCCCCGTCCCCCTGCGCTTTTATTTCGCCAATAAAGAGGGATTATTCCCGCTGCTCGACCCAAAACAGAGCAAAGTTAACCCGAAACTACGCTCAAAAGTCGGCCACGGCAAACCCCGACGCTTAAAACGAGAAGATTGTCCCACCATCGCCTCGATTGTCACCACTCTGCGGGACAAGGATATGCTCCCAGCCATTTACGTCATTTTCAGCCGTAAAGGTTGCGATCAGGCGATTCGAGAGCTAAAAAACCTCAATCTCGTTAATCAAGAAGAAGCTAGAGCCATTTACTACCGTTTACTCATTTTCTTTCTGGAAGATAATCCCAATCTGCAAGAACTAGCCCTTTCCTTCTTTGCCGTCGAAAATCCGCCTCTACACCAGAAATTACTGGCTTTTTTCGCTAATAACCCCCAGTCCGACGATCAACTCCTCAGCCTCTTAACCGCCGCCCCCGAGACGAAAAATCAACTGTTTGAATTCCTAGCCAGTGCTTCCCAATTGGTGCGGGCCGACCAAGTGGAACCCCTCACCCGGGGCTGTGGTGTTCACCATGCCGGGATTTTACCCCTCTGGAAAGAATTAGTCGAACAACTCTTTGAAGCTGGTTTAATTAAGGTGGTTTTTGCCACCGCTACCCTCTCAGCCGGGATTAATATGCCCGCTCGCACCACCGTTATCTCGGCCCTCTCCAAACGCACCGATGATGGCCATAGTATGCTGACTCCCTCGGAATTTGTCCAGATTGCCGGCCGGGCCGGTCGCCGGGGAATGGACGCGGTGGGCCATGTGGTGACAGTACAAACGCCCTTTGAAGGGGCAAAAGAAGCGGCTTTTCTGGCCATCGCTCAACCAGAACCCCTGCAAAGCTGTTTTGCGCCCAGTTACGGCATGGTCTTAAATCTCCTGCAAAAACACAGTCTAGAGGAGGCCAAAGACCTCTTAGAGCGCAGTTTCGCCGAATATCTCGCTCGTTTGAAGTTAAGCCCCGAACGACAACAGATTACCGCCTTAACCACCGAATTGGCTAAGTTGGATATGGAATTAGCCGGTATCGAACGGGAGCAGGTCTTTAGTTACGAAAAGCTACGGGAAAGACTGCGGGAAGAAGAAAGACTGTATAAAATCCTCGCTAGTCAGTCAGAGGCACAGAAAAGACAGGAAATACATCTAAAATTGCCGAATATTCCCGTCGGAACCATCCTCCATCTCAAGGGCAAACATATTAAGGTTCCCGTCCCCGTCCCCGCTATCTTCGTCAATACCCTGCACGGAGCCGGTCAAGTGCGAACCCTTGTTTGTTTAGGTAGTGATAATCGCTGGTATTTAGCCGCCTATGCCGATATTAGCGAGATCGATCGAGGTTTTCTCACTCCCGCGGAATTAGGCGAACTGATACCCCCTTCCCTAGAAGCTGTTTCCCTAGGGGGTTGGCGCAAGGGTGAGGAAAATACTCAGGCGATCGCCGATTTAATCCCCCAACAAGTGCAGGGCATCCCACCAGTGGCGGAACTGGCAACACAAGCACAAAAAATTGAAATTGTCAATAGTCAAATTGCCGCTCATCCCCTGCAAAAACGCAAAAATCCGGGGCGATTGATGAAACTATACTACGATCGAGAGATTGCTCGCGATAAGTTACACAAGACCCAGATTAAATACCAAAAACAACAATCGCGTAAATCCTACTACTGGGAAGAATTTCTGAATCTAATCGAGATTTTGCGGGAATTCCAAGCATTAGAGGGTTATTTGCCCACTCCCCTCGGAGAAGCGGCGGCCACTATTCGCGGGGAAAATGAACTCTGGTTAGGATTAGCGATGATGTCCGGAGATTTGGACCGATTGACTCCTAGCCAACTAGCCGCCGCCATCAGCGCCATGATTACGGAACCCCCTCGCCCCGATACTTGGTGCAATTACCCTCCTGTGCCAGAAGTTATCGATATTTTGCGGCAAGGAGAGGGAAATTCCCCCGGTCTGCGAGAAGTTCGCCGTTTACTCTATCAAGCTCAATCTCGCTACGATATAACTATTCCCGTCTGGTTAGAAACCCAACTGATGGGGATTGCCTCCCGTTGGGCCCAAGGGACATCCTGGCCGGAATTGTGCGAAAATACTAGCCTCGATGAGGGAGATCTAGTGCGATTATTACGGCGCACCGTCGATGTTCTCTGGCAAATTCCCCAAATTCCCCGAGTTTCCCAAGTCCTTAAAGATAATGCCCGTCTCGCCGTCACAGCCATGAAGCGCTTTCCTTTATAATATTGATCGCTCTTTTAAACAATGGGAGATGGTAAGGAAAGTAACTGTTGGTGAATCTGCTCGATGAGGGCGAGGATTTGCTGATAATTGTGGTGCAATCCCTGATGATAGAGGTGATTTGCTCCTTGATTTAAATCCGCTAAAGCTGATTGATAATAACCCAATTGATGCCGCAGTAATCCCCTTCTAATATAAGCATCGGCATAAAAAGGATCGATGGCAATCGCCTGATTTAAATGAGCGATCGAGCGGTCGTATTCACCTAATTGGTGAGCGGTACAAGCTAGATTATAGTAGGCTGAAGCGTTATTTTTATTTAACCGGAGAGCTTGATTAAAATCCGCTTTGGCTGAGGTAAAATTGTGGAGGGCTAAATGAGATAAACCTCGATCATTATAAATAGTGGCTAAAGTGTCGGGTTGCCAGTTAGTAATTTGACGCAAGGATTGATTAAAATCAGCTAGGGCAAGGGGATAATTTTTCATGGCTGCCTGAACTAAACCCCGATTATAGTAGGCTTGATAATAGCTGGGTTTTAACCGGATAGTCTGGTTATAATCGGTCAGCGCCTGTGGATAATCTCCCAAACGATAAAAAGCTAAACCCCGATGGAAATGGGCTAGATAATTATCGGATTGCTGTTGTAAAGAGCGGGTGCAGTCCTGCCAAGCGTGGAGATAATCCTGCAAATAAATCTCAGTTAAACAGCGATTACTGTAGGCTAGGGCCAAGTTATTTTCCCGTTCGATCGACTGATTGAAATCCTGCAAAGCTTGCTGATAATTACCCGCCTCTAGTTGTTCAATTCCCGATCGCAACCAGTAGGACAAATGTACTGATTGAGCCGCTTTTCCCTGCCGAGGCCATCCCCCCAGCACAAGCGAGCAGAGCAGTGCAACAATAACCAATCCACCGAGGCGAGGAAGAAAATTTTTCAAAACCGTTGACATAGGAGTATCTTTGTGCATATACTCCCAATTCTGAGGAAACTTTCTCGCTCGATCAACAGACAGCCTGTCAAATGCAGGAGTCAGTTATCAATTATCAGTTATCAGATGTGAGTTTTCAGTTCACTGATTACTGTTTACTGTTCACTGTTCACTGAAAATACACCTCACTTCCCACAACCTAGAACCGGTCTATGTCTGTAGAGGTCGGGGCTGCGATAAGCTGATATAAGTAAAGATTGTCACCGAGCAATTATGATGGCGTTACTCGCTAACGCAGTTGACACCCGATAACCGATAAATGATACAGGAGTTATCTATGGAAA
>NZ_JASJFB010000760.1:0-2794 GCF_030065455.1 Microcystis sp. M53602_WE12
GGATGAGAGGCGCAACATTTTGAGATTTTTTCCCAAACCTTGCCAAGAATATTATCTCTTATCTTGACCAGATGGATTGACTTCAGGGGGTGACAAAACAAAGCGAGCAACTGGAACATCTCCCCCTAGATGTTAAGTCTGATTGACCGGTCATTCTCAACAAGCACTGTTTATTGAGAATGACCGGGGGAACTCTGAAATTTTCGGCTTAGTTGCCGGCAGCTTGCCGCCAACTCACTCCTCTAGATAAGTATTTTGACTCGCGCCCCTTCCCCTTTTGAGACGTTGTGACACTTAGGGTGCGGAATGTGGGTTGAAGAATACCTCAGATGGAGTGCGATAGTCAAGGGCTTTTCGGGGTCGATGGTTGATTAAGTCTGTCACTCGGTCTACCTCAGCTTGTTTGACGATGAGAGAAATTTGTCCCTTTCGGGAAAAACTGCCGCATGAGACCGTTAGTATGCTCGTTGAGTCCTCGCTCCCAAGAATGGTAAGGATTAGCAAAGTAGCATTTAACTCCTAATTGATGTGAGGAGCTTCGTCTTGGGTTTCCTCTCTTGGTGGTACAAGTCAGGTTACCTTGATGAGCCTCCTCATTGGAAGACTACCCTAGTGGTGCACTTCATTTTTGAATCGGCGTTTGGTTGTTTTCGTCTTCCTAAGTCCAAAAATCGAATTTATCACGGCATTGAATCAAGGGGCGGCGCTATTTATTAATAAAAAAAGGTAGTTCTAGTGCATCGCCCGTTACGTTTTGTGTCGTATTCAAGCAATTCATACAGTTTTAATCAATTCACACATCAAATCAAACAACCATCTATCAGGGTAATAGCAGAAGCAGAATTGTTGACTCGACTCAGGTAAGCAGTTCTCAAATTCAATAAGGAGCGTACATGATGAGATTGATGAAAACTGGTGCTAAATTTGTGATCAAAGGTACTTTAAGTAGCGGAATTCTCTTCGGTGGATTGATAATTGTGGCTAATCCAATGTTAGCCGCTACAGTCACTGTCGGATGTGCTGCAACGGATTCGTGTACTCTAACTGAGCTTTTTAATGGTGGTTCTATTCAGGTAGGACAAGAAATTCTAAGTAACTGGTCTTTGGTAAATAGTAGTATAACTGGGACAGCTACCAGCTTTGACTTCAATAATATTGTAGTACAAGAAGAAGACCCGATAGCCTTTGGTCATGGAGTAGCCTATTATGCTAACAATCAGGAACTGAGTGTTTTTGGTGCAGGGACGAAAAGCTTCAGTTACAATTTCAAGGTTACAAGCCTAGAGAACGATATCACTGAGATAACATCGCCTCTGCGATATCGTTCTCTCAATGGTTTCTCACCTTTTTTAACAGGGACTATTGACGTGGGAACTACACAAGGAAGTAACAACATTGGTAGTGCTACTTCAATATATTCCTTCTCTCAAGTCATCAATGGACCTCCTGTAGCTATTCCTAACCTATCTAGTTTTTGGGTAGATACAAGTATTGATATTTTGTCTGATTATGATGTTGGTTTTGCCCAATTGGGATACCTTGGTGGTGGATCACAGGGAAGGGCATACCAGCAACTTTTTCAACTTGCCCCTGTTTCCAGTTCAGTTCCCGAACCCTCCTCTGTTCTTGGGCTTCTTGCCTTCGGCACTTTAGGAGCAGGTGCAGTCCTCAAGCGCAAAATTAAACCATCTAAATCCACTGGAAAAGAACTAGAAAAAGATTCCTAACAATCAGAAAACCCCACAAACGCCCCTTCAATAAGAAAATGAAGGGGTTTATTATTGCCTCAGCCTGAATCGAATGTTGATATTGACCATGCGATGCAACTTCAAGCGATACCGCCGCTCTGTTAATTCCTTGACTGATTATTCCAGTTTGGGTATATTGTTGAATGATCCGAATTTCTAAAAGTATGTCGCGGGAAAAACCCTTGTATTGGGTGGCCTCTGCGAAAAAGGACTACCTGACTTTCCCTGCCGAGGTGCAGGACGATATGGGCTATGCCCTTGGTCTAGCGCAGTTGGGGGGTAAACATCCAAAGGCTAAACCTTGGAAGGGTGAAGGGGCAGGAGTATTTGAGATCGTCGAAGATCATCGAGGCGACACTTATCGAGCGGTCTATACTGTGCGCTTCGCTGAAGTTGTTTACGTTCTGCACGCATTCCAGAAAAAGTCGAAGTCTGGAATCAAGACACCTCAAGAGGATGTAAAGCTTATTGTTGAACGGATGAAACGCGCACAAGCGGATTATGAAAGTAGAGGGACAAAATGAGCAATTTGGAAATCACTCGCGGCACCACGAACGTTTTCGCTGACCTTGGTTATCCAGACGCAACCGAACGGCAAACGAAAACACGCCTAGCCCTGGCCGTTAACGAACTTCTGAAAAGTCGCAAGCTGAAACAGAGGGAGATTGCCATACTGCTTAATATCCCGCAGCCCAAGGTTTCAGCACTAAAAAACTATCGGCTCGATCAATTTTCAGTTGAACGATTGATGGAATTTCTCACGGCATTGAATCAAGATGTCGAGATCGTCATCCGGCCTCGTAGCGATACAAAAGAGGTCGGACATATTTCTGTTCTAGCAGTGCAATAAGAGCAGCAGAGACAAAAAGAGTGGCCTTACCGTCTGTTAAGGGCGGCGCTATTTATGGCTCTTCGTTACCCTTTATGCTAAATCAACATACAAGATGCCAAGATAACATACTTCTAACCCAAAAATTCCGAAAGTTTCTAAAGCCATAGCCTCTCCGTTTTATTAGTTTAAGTTTATTGTTGATTCCCTCGACCAC
>NZ_JASJFB010000382.1:0-1941 GCF_030065455.1 Microcystis sp. M53602_WE12
AGGGATCGGGGGTAAAATTCAGGTACTTTTTCCCTGAAAATTAGGTAACTGACTACCTCAAAATCGGTAAAACCCTACACCCCACACCCCACACCCCACACCCTGCCCCCACCAACAAACTTTTTCAGCAGACCCTACTTAATTCCCACTAAAAAAGTTGTACCGATCGCCATAATTGCCAATCCGATGAACTTACTAATTAGAGTCGCTTGCTTGGCTAATTTTTCCTTAATGACACTGCCAAGGAAAAAAGCACCAGATGCGATCGCTAATTGGATCACGGTAAAACCGATTAAATAGGCAACTAAAGCGGCAACTCGCGCCCCGATAATTGATTCTCCGTAGGCATAACCGTGGAAAATTCCCGCAATCATTGCCAGAGTTGCCAGAGCGATCGTATAGAGATTAGAATGAGTTTGTAACCCTTTTTTCAGGGTTAAAACCACGCCAAAAATTACCACAGAAAGGGCAACAATCCCTTCAGGAAAAAGTAAATTTATTCCCTGTAAATGAATACCTGTGCCGATTAAAGTGGCAATCGCAAAAGCGAGCGGAATTAATAAACCCTGTTCCATCCCCACAGCAATTAAACCACTAGCCACCACAAAAGCTAAATGATCTAAACCGATAATTGGGTGAGCTAAACCCGATAAAAATCCGTTCCAAAAATTATCGGGAGTTTGCCCTGCCATGGCATGATGGGCAAGGGTTTTGCTGGCAAAAATTAACAGGAAGAGAGGGACAATAGTTAATATCTTTGTCCAGCTTTGACGAAAAATTATCTTCATTGATTACCTCAAAATTATGATTCGGAAACCCGCGCAACAATCGCCCGATGTCGGGGACTGGTGGGGGTAATGATCGGTGCTTGAAACCCCGCTTCAACTAATGCCTGTTCGATATCGAGAGTAAAATATTGATCGAGATAGGGTTCGGTACTCTTGAGTAAGGTGAGGACATAAGGGGGCATTTTTCGATAAATTTCCGAGCGCGGATTCATATCCATCAGCGTCAAATAACCCCCCGATCGCAATAAACGACGCGCTTCGGCGAAAATTTCTCTAGTAGCCTGTTGGGGTAGTTCGTGGAACATTAAAAACGAAGATACTAGATCGTAGGACTGACCGGGTAATTGAGTTTTTTCCGCCGCCGCGTGTTGCCATTGAATCGTCTTTTGTTTTTGTTGAGCTTGGTATTGGGCAACGGCTAAATAGTAGGGAGAGAGATCTAACCCAGTTACCCTGGCTTGAGGATAAGTATCTTGCAGCGCAAAGCTGCTCATGCCGACACTACAGCCTAAATCGACAATATCGTTAATTTCTGCCTTGATTTGCTCCTTCAATATCCGGTGATATTCCCGCCGCAATCGCGGATCGCCGTCAATCCCCGCCCCGGGCCAGATGGTAGAATGAACAGCATAGGCGGCAGATTCTACCTCAAAAGCTGGCAACCAGTCTAAATTGCCCTTTTCGTAAGCGTGGAAAGAACAAACGTAGTATTCGGGATAGACGAGATCGGGATTTTCTACCGCTTGCAGTTCCCGACTCCAATCCCGTTGTTGCCATTGTTTGACGGTTTCCCGCCAAGGTACGCCTAGTTTTTCGGCTCTTTTAATCATCATATTGCGGGCCTGATAGCGAGCGATGTCAAAAAGCGGTTTTATGCCGAGAATACGGTTAACTAGACCAGAAACAGGATTAAAGGAGGCCGGAACGGGTGTAACTGTCATAGAAAAGCTTCGATCGTAAATTTTCCCTTTTTTATCTTATAACAGTGATCAGTCATCAGTAATCAGTAATCAGTCAGCAATTCCAAATTCAAACGGTAGTGTAGGATACAGAATTGATTTCGCTTCTGTCCCTCAAAATAGAGTGAACGAGTTGCCCATTGGGTTTTGCAGGAATGGAAGTCCAAGATTTGAGTTTTATAGGGATGCTGAGC
>NZ_JASJFB010000245.1:0-8496 GCF_030065455.1 Microcystis sp. M53602_WE12
GGGTAAAACCCTACACCCCACACCCCACACCCCACACCCTAGCCCCACCAACAAACTTTTTCAGTAAACCCTAAGTAGGTGGGTGGAATTAAATATAAAATGAACGTAGGTTGGGTTGAAGCATGAAACCCAACGCCCGCATGGGTTACGCTACCGCTAACCCATCCTACAAATAATTGTGCCTACCTACTTATAAGGATGGGCAAAAGGCAAGAGGCACTCAGGCAAAAGAAGGAATAGATAATCAGTCTTTAGTAACTGGATTTAGTATAATTCCCATTTCATAATTCATAATTCATAATTCATAATTCCCTGATCAAGATGAATTTAGAAGCAATCATCGGCGAGGAAATTAAACAATCAGCAGCGGGTCGAATTAGCTTCGAGCGCTGGATGGATTTAGCTCTCTATCACCCCGATTATGGCTATTACACCTCTGGAAAAGTAGAAATTGGATCAAAAGGAGATTTTTTTACTTCCTCGTCCCTAGGGGCAGATTTTGGCCAATTGTTGGCAGAGCAATTTGTCGAGATGGCGGAATTTTTAGGTAATTCGCCTGGATTTACTTTAGTGGAAGTGGGAGCAGGTTCGGGAATTTTAGCGAAAGATATCCTTGATTATTTAAGTGATAGCTATGCTGATTTTTATCAAAATCTCAGTTATATAATTATCGAACAATCTCAGAAACTCAGGGAAAGACAACGGGCAACTTTAGCGGGATATTCCCCGGTATCTTGGCAAAGTTGGCCGAATTTAGCCGATAATTCCCTTGTGGGTTGTGTGTTTAGTAATGAATTAATCGATGCTTTTCCTGTCCATCGAGTTGTGATCGAGTCGGGAGAATTGCGAGAAATTTATCTGGGATTGGGGGAACCTTTTCAGGAGATTATCGCAGATTTATCCACCGACAGAATCAAAGACTATTTTGATTTAGTGGGAATAAATATTCCCTCCCCACTTTATCCGGAGGGTTATCAAACCGAGGTAAACTTATTAGCTTTAGACTGGTTAGAAACCGTTAATCGGAAACTCGATCGAGGTTATATCTTAACCATAGATTACGGTTACACTGCCGAAAAATATTATCATCCCCAAAGAAGTCAAGGAACCCTACAATGTTATCGACAACACCAGCGTCATGATCATCCTTATTTGTGGGTGGGAGAACAAGATATTACCACTCATGTGGATTTTACTGCTTTACAACGTCAAGGGGAGAAATTAGGCTTAAAAAATCTCGGTTTTACTCAGCAAGGATTATTGTTAATGGCTTTGGGATTGGGAGATAGATTAAATCAACTTTCTCAAGGAAAAATCGATATATTAACGATATTTCAGCGTCGAGATGCCCTACATCAATTAATCAATCCCACCGGTTTAGGAGGATTTGGAGTGTTAATTCAGGGGAAAGGAGTAGAGGAAAAAATACTTCAGGGATTAAGTAAATAACTAAAAAAAATAGGGCTGAATGCTGTTAACTTTCAGCCCTAAGAAATGATTAAGCTCCTACGGATTCTTTAGCGGCATACATTACCTCTAAAGTTATTTCACCAATACCTCGCTCCCGGGCAAATTTTTCGGTATTTCGTTTGACTTTCCCCCGCACAAAACCGGGTATTTTCTGCAATTCTACCGTAGCTTCCTTATTCCAATTTAGGTCAGAATCTGCCGAAATACCTTTAGTAATTACCTCTTTGGTATCATGACCACCGAATATCTCTAATAGGTGATCTTCCATACCCAAAGTAAAGGAATTATAGACCAAATCGGCGATCTGATTAGTGCCTTCGTAACCTAAGAAAGGTTTATAACCGAGGGGGAAATTTTGGATATGAATAGGTGCGGCAATGACTCCACAGGGAATATCTAAACGTTTGCCGACGTGACGTTCCATTTGAGTACCAAATATCGCCGCAGGTTCCAACCGAGCAATAGCATCTCCTATCGCCCCATTATCATCACTAATTAACACTTCATCGCAATATTCACTCACTTGTTCCCGGAACCAATCCGCATCATACTTGCAATAAGTACCCGCTAAAACCACATGAATTCCCATCTCTCTGGCGAGAATTTTTGTCATAGCGGCTGCGTGGGTATTATCACCAAAAACCACCGCTTTTTTCCCTGTCAAATTCTGACAGTCAATGGAACGAGAAAACCAAGCAGCTTGGGAGATATGCAGAGTTTGTTCATTGATAAAATCTTCGTAATCTACTGCTGCACCTTGGGCATTAATTACCTCTTGGATTTTGCGAATACAGCGCGCTGTTTCCACCACTCCCATGGGGGTAATATCAACGTAGGGCATAGCGAATTCACTTTCGAGATATTTGGCTGTCATTAATCCCACTTCTCGATAGGGAACCAGATTAAACCAAGCGCGGGGCAGATTTTTTAAGTTGTCCACCGAGGCAGCTTCGGGAATAATTTCGTTAACTTCAATGTCCAAATCTGCCATTAACCGCTTTAATTCCGTGCGATCATGTTGGTTATGGAAACCGAGGGTGGTAATACCAATAATATTAACCGAAGGTTTAGGGGTTTTCTGGGAGATAATTTCCCCTTTTCTCTGGGCCTTATCGAGATAATATTTGATAATTTGATAGAGAGTTTTATCGGCCGCTTGTAGTTCATTATAGCGATAGTGGTTAACATCGGCCAGCAGCACATCTCCTTGGGCATCCTGTCGCGCTCTTTCGACAAAGTTTTGTAAATCCTCTTGGAGAATGCTGGAGGTACAGGTGGGGGTTAAAACGATTAAATCGGGACTTTCTTCGCGATCTTTGCGAACAATATTATCGACGACTTTTTCTTGGGAACCCCGGGCTAAAACATTACGATCGACAATACTAGCAGTGACGGGGGTAAAATTACGCTCCCTTTCCAACATCGAGCGCATGACGTTAAAATAATCGTCTCCCAGAGGAGCGTGCATGATAGCATGAACATTTTTAAAGGAACTGGCGATCCTTAAAGTGCCAATATGAGCGGGACCCGCATACATCCAATAGGCCAATTTCATAGAGGGTTCTCCTACAGTCAGACTTTTTTGATTGTCTCAGACTTTACCGATTTAGGAGTGAACGCTTAACGGAAGATTACAAAAAGTCCCCATGCAGATTAAGTATCTTTTTGGGGAAAAATGACACAAATATTAATATTAACTTTTTTAACAATTTATGTCATGAGGGCAAAAATTTCTTTACCGACCGCTTGGTAACAAAGCCAACCGAAATTCGACCGGGGGTCGGGATAATCTTTGACGATGACTCCCTTTTCGGCCGCTCGTTCAAAAGCAACTAAACGGGGAATTTCTCGCTTAAATAGCGGTAATTTCGCTTCTTCTAGAGCTTTCCGCGCTTCCCGTCCTGTTTTTGTCCGTGAATCCACTTGGGTTAACAGAACTCGATAATTATCGGTCATCGTGGACAGCAATTCTACCGCTTTAATCGTGACATCGATATCGAGATGATTGGGAGTGGTGGGTAGGATTAATAAATCGCTGCCCTGAGCTAAATCTTTTAACTCGTCTGGCTCCGGCCGGGCCTGGGTATCGACGATAATATGAGTGTATTGTTTCACCAGTCCCGTCGCTCCAGCTTGGGACGCTACCATAAAAGGAAGGGTGTCTTCCCGGGACCAATGGAGAGCCGAACGATTTTTATCCGCATCAATCAATAAGGTGGGCGCTTTTTCTTGAAAATAGGCGGCCAAATGAATCGATGTGGTGGTTTTCCCGACCCCTCCCTTCAGTGCTACGACGGAAATAATCATGAACGGCTCGATCGAATAAGTGAGTATTTTCTAGTGTAATCCCAGACGGACTGAAAACCGTCTAAGTTTCCCCCCAGAAAAGCTATCGGTCAGAATTGTCGATTTTTGAGCGTGGCTCTCTCGACATTATGCTCTCCCGATCGATCACTTTTTCCGCTCACCACAACTACGGCAGCGTCTTCAATGTTGAACCAATTCTTAGCAATAGCGATCGCTTTCATGATTGGGTTAACTGGTGAATTAGTCCTCTCTTTACCCGCTACTCGTTTATCCGATCGAGAAATCTCTCAACAATTACAGACTATCCCGGGTTGGCAGTTACGAGATCAACGGATTGAAAAAACTTTTAAATTTAACAATTTTATCGAAGCGATCACTTTTGTTAATCGCTTAGTTACTCCAGCTGAATTCCTAGGTCATCATCCTGATATTACCATCAATTATAATCGCGTTACTCTTTCCCTCACTACCCATGAAGTGGGAGGTTTAAGTAACTTAGATTTTGATTTAGCTCAACAAATTGATCGCCTGATTCCCTAGTTTTAAATCAGCTTTAACCCACACATCTATCATCTTGGCGAATATCCCAACTACCATCAACACGGAATAAAAATAAACAGCGTTTGTCTGGTGTACCGGAAGCAACTAAAGTAATTCTGCCTAACTGTCCCCAAGAACCCCCTAACCCCCCCTTTGTATCGGCCCAACTAGCGCGATAAATTGTCCCTTGATTACCGACAGGTCCACTAACTCGGCGTAGGGTAGAATTATCAGTATCGATGCTAACACCACGAGTGATGGGAGTCCAATCGGTGACATTTTCACATTCGTCTCCTTGTACTTTTGCCACTTTAATCTGTTCAGTTTCACTTTCTGCCATGCACAAAGATAGGGGATAAGAACCTTCTCCCATGGCTTGGTAACGGGTATTTTTCCACTGCTGTGATATTTCAAAGGTGGCGATATTTAAGCGAATCCAAGCCATTAAACGATGATAAACAGAAAGGGCAATGGTTAAGAGAATTCCTAATAAAATTAAGGTAACTAACATCTCGACTTGAGTTAAGCCAGAGTTGGATTTTTGCCGATGAAAAAGCTGTAGATTGCCAAAATGTTTTCGAGAAAGGTCGAAGATATTCATGAGCCTCATCTTGCCTTTTTATTTTCAATAAATTATGGGATTAGAAAGGAGCAAAAATTAATTTGCTCTAGGATAATCCACATAATTTCTTGCTGTTATTACGGACAAGATTGACTGCGATCACTATTTTTTCTGATATGGGCAAAAATCAGCTAAATAAAAGCAATTTTCTGATTTTTTGCTCAATTTAGTTTATTTGCTCTGTTTATAGCGGTTCTCGCATCTGTGCGGCACACTTAAACCTTTGCTGATTAAGCTGTTCAGGATCGGGAATGTACCTCTTGTGAATCAGAAACGCTATATATAGCTAAATGTCCCGCTAACGAATAAATCCCAATTGTCGTCTGGCCTCAAATAATCCGATTGCCACACTAACGGAAAGATTTAAACTTCTCACCCCCGGTTCCGCCATGGGAATATAAACTGTATGATCACATTGATTTAATAAATCTGCCGGAATACCGTCGGTTTCACTGCCAAAAAGTAGCCAATCTCCGCTTTGATAGCTGTATTCCACATAACTACTGCTGCCGCGCACTGTAAACCCGATCGCCCTTCCGCCGCTCTTTTGTTGATATACACAGAAATCATCTATTGTCAAGTGGTACATGAGTTTTACATAGGGCCAATAATCTAAGCCGGCCCGCTTCAGATAGCGATCGCTAATTTCAAAACCCAAGGGACCAACTAAATGCAATTCTGTCCTCGTTGCGGCGCAGGTACGGGCAATATTCCCCGTATTTGGCGGAATTTGCGGATTGATTAAAACCACTCGTAAAATTGCTTCAGTCATCAGTTATCAGTTAAGTAGCTGGTTATATAGCGTTTCCCAATCTCATGAGGTACACCAAAATCTTAACTCCTGAATCCCGAATCCTGACTCCTGAATCCTGAATCCCGAATCCTGACTCCTGACTCCTGACTCCTGACTCCTGACTCCTGACTCCTCAAAACCTAAGACTCTGTACCTCACAACTATGGGAATTGCTATAATTAAATTAAAAATGGATTTTAGGTTCGATCCCCCTGCCCTCCTTGATAAGGTAGGGTTGATTCATGAATCAACCCTACCCTTGATAAGGGGGGTGTCTGATAATTTTTAACGCCTACCTACTTATCAGTTATCGGTTATCGGTTATCAGTTCACTGTTTACAGCAAAAAACTCCCCACCTCTCAATTCATAATTCATAATTTAAATTTATAATTCCCACTTCCCATCTCCCTTGGGTGAGGACTAACTATACTGGATTCTCCCCCACCCTAGTCAAACTTATTTTAATTTAATTGGGATAACTATCCATACTCAACGGGACTAAATCGCCATAGATCGTCAAACCTAACAACATTGTTTCATTAGCGGGGATTAACTTGCCTGTAAGAGTGCAAATCTCATTTTTTCTAGCTGTAGCGTTAAATACTGCCCTTATATCGGTGGCACAAAACTGAGGTCGATAATCTCCTGATTTTTGCTGAACGAAATTCCATAAGACATCGCGAATGAGTGCTTGATAACCTTGATTGCCGGAAATCTCTTTCAGCTTGTCTTTGAGGACTCTTTCCAGACGAATGCTGGTGACTTCCATCTCGGTAGTGGTGGTGCGTGTGATTGTCCGCATAATTTTTTCTCCCGAATACTAAACCTATTGGTGTTACAAGTGTAGTATAAGCAAGATACCTTTAACAAGCACAACCGGCGAAACCATCACCTCTTTTGCTCTTTTTATTTTTGTCTCATGCCTATTTTTCTCATTTTTGAACTCTCGAAAATTAATTAAGTAGGGAGGCACAATTATTTGTAGGATGGGTTAGCGGTAGCGTAACATAATCGGGCGTTGGGTTTCATGCTTCAACCCAACCTACGTTCATCTTATATTTAATTCCACCCACCCACTTATGTAACAAGTCCACTGTTAATCCAGTGAGAGTCGAGCATAAACAGCGATCATATTGATCAAATAATAACTATTCTTAATATACCCAAACCCCTAGAAAAAATTGTTATTGTTCCTCAGATTGACAATAGATCTAATTGTCTCCCCTGTAGGTCTTTAACCCTGATATTTTCTTGAGAATCTCTGGATAAATCTAAAGTTTTAATCACCTCTTTTGCCACCGCTTCTACCACGGGAATAGCCACAGAATTACCGAACTGTTTATAAGCTTGGACATCGCTGACAACAATCTGAAAACTATCGGGAAATCCCTGTAATCTTGCCCATTCTCTGGGGGTCATTCTGCGGACGAATAATTTATTTACCTCTCCCTTAATGCGAGTAACGGGAGTAAAATTAGTCAGTCTTTGATCGATAACTAAATTTCTTTCTTTTCCCATACCTCCCACCACAATAGCATTAGCGATACCATCGGGAGAAATAATCTGATAACCAAAACCATTACCTTTATTTTCGTGTCTGGCCCTGTGTTTAAACAAAGTTTCTAAATACTGATTAGAGAGATAATATTTAACGCTGACTTCCTTTTCTTCTAGGATATCTTTGAGACAAGTTTCTTGATGGGTTGGTTGGGGATAGGAAAAATGGTAAATATTCAAATCCTCTCGAAAACCGACGATAAAAATTCGGGGACGGTTTTGAGGAACCCCAAAATATCTGGCATTTAAAATCTGGGGACTAGGGACAAAATAATGCAAATCCTTTTCTAGTATATCTAAAATAGTTTTTAAAGTTTTACCTCGATCATGATGGACTAAACCCTGGACATTTTCTAAGATAAAAGCTTTCGGTTTCTTTTCGTGTAATATCCGGGCAACTTCAAAAAATAAGGTTCCGCGTGCATCTTCAAAACCGTGTTTTCTGCCAGCGATACTAAACGCTTGACAGGGAAAACCGCCGCACATTATATCATGATCGGGGACAGTTTTTACCTCTAATTTTCTGATGTCTTGATTATCGGGTAAATGACCATAGTTAGCCAAGTAAACCTTTTGGGAGTGAGGATCGATTTCCGAAGAAAAAACGCATTGACAACCGAGATTCTCTAAGGCGATTCTAAATCCTCCTATACCGGCAAATAAATCAATAAAAGTCCACATATTTTATCTATTCTAAGCTTCCGTTTTGATCCCTGAGACGATGTTATACCGGCTATCTTAGATTTTAGTATAAATTCTCGAATCTTTCTGTCCACTTCCCCATCTACCCTGTCCGCGTAATTTTTTTCTCCCAAATACTAAACAGATTGGTGTTACAAGTGTAGGATAAGTAAAGATACCTTTAACAAGCATAACCTAGAAACCATGACCTCTTCTGCTCTTTTTATAGCAGTTATCCTAAATGATGAGGTAGGAAGTTTTCCTTTTGGGGAGTCGGTCGTCAGCAGTCGATACCAAATCAGTTTACACTTCGTCTTGATGAGAAACGCTATAAGTAGGCGACGATAAATCCGACATTCCGCACATCTTCATATACTTTTATATATTGGCTCTTCGGGAATTGTTATGCAAATAATTAACTTAAAATAAAATTCGATGAGAGCAACTACGCTCAAAAGTAGCTGAAATTCATACAGGAAAGGACTTAAGGCACAAATAGGTTAATACCAAAAGATAGACAATTGA
>NZ_JASJFB010000465.1:0-3119 GCF_030065455.1 Microcystis sp. M53602_WE12
AACCCTTATATAGAAAGGCATTTAGCGATTTTTGTCAATTGTTTTTTATCTAGAGCGAACTAATCAATTAAGTCTCTTGCCAGATAAGGATTTAGTCGATTTATGCCCCCCTATCGAACCATAACAAGTAACGAAGAGCCACTTTTGCCAAGTATTATTATTTTTTGCCTCCTCGTGCCAAAGACGAAATAAACTAAGGAAATCGTCGGCAACGCTGGTATAGGCAAAGAGACTATCTATCTCCTCTAAAACTAAAATTAGGGGTTTATCCAGCTTTTTGAGCAAATGGTCTTCAAAATAGGCAGTACAGCTATAAAGTCCTAATCCTTCTTGCCATTTTTCCTGAAAGAGAGCTGCTAACCCTAATTTCTTGGAAATAATCAAAGCAAACCAAGAGAGCAATCGGTCTAAATCGCCGATAATTCCTTTACTTGCTTGTAAAAAACTGAAACTGACGGTTTTATACTCTCTTTTGTCAACTTGACTCAAAATTCTATCGACTAATAGGGTTTTACCCATCCCCTTGGCTGATTTAATCCGCAATAATGAACCTGCTTGACTCACCGTCTCCAGACAAAGCTGTTCCACTGGAGGACGTTCAATATACTTGGAAAAATCCGCGGCCCGGTTTTCTCCCTCATCCTCAGACGTGGCAGCTGGTGTTTCCTCCAACTCATCCCAGTCAGAGATTTCTCGATAATCAAGGGCTAATTTTTGACAAATTTCAAAAAAATTGAGATTACTAATCGGTTTACCGTTAAGAAAAAGGCTAATAGTCGATTTTGCGAACCCTAACTCCTCAGCAAGCAGCTGTTGAGTTGCGTAACCATTGAGTTTAACTGCTTGTTTGACTCTAGGGATATATTCTGATTTTACTTTAAGCGATCGCCCCATAACCGTCAAGATTATTGAAAAATGAATGACAACCTAATCTTATCTCAAATAAATCAAACGTATCTCAGACATTTACTCAAACGTATCACAAAAAACTCAGACATATCTCAGACATTTTAAATTGTTCTATGAGAACCTAGAGATTCAGACACAAATTAGTCTTCAAATAAAAGTCAGACATAATATCACAATTCCCAGTCCTCGACTCACACTTCGATGCGTAAATATGAAGGATAGAAAAAAAACTATAGGGAGCAACGACCGTGCATTATCGAAAAATCAAAAAGCTGCTATCTTTAGCTCTAATCACTTTCGCGTTATTGCTGCCTTTTTGGGAAGATAGTCGTGTCCAAGAAGAAGCAAAACCAAAACTCGTCGATCTTATCGAAATCCTGATTCAAGCCACGAAAATCTTGGAGGAATAAGTAGGGAGGCACAATTATTTGTAGGATGGGTTAGCGGTAGCGTAACCCATGCGGGGGTTGGGTTTCATGCTTCAACCCAACCTACGTTCATCTTATATTTAATTCCACCCACCTACTTAACAAAGAAAGTTGGTGCAATGTAGGGGCGCAACGTGGTCAGTGAGTTGCTCGAACTGCTTGCGCCCATAATGTAAGATTGTGAACATTTCACCAAAAAGTAACTGGTAGGCATAATCCTATACTATAATCAGTACAGTCATGAACTAGGCTCCTGTCCATCTGACTTGATTGACGTTTTATCTAATTTGGTTTATACCCCTCAGCAACATTCCTAAATTTATTGGAATTTTATGGCTAAAACAACTGATACCAATTATTTAACCTCCGCGGAGAAGTCTCTTTTATCTGATTTACTCAAAGTTAGGGCTGCCACTGTCTTGAGCTTTGAAATTGAAACAGATAGAATTGGAGAAGCTAACTTACAAGATAAATTAGAAAAACTAGCGGACAAAGGCTATATCAAAGTCAATGAAGAAGAAAGCTACAAAATCTTTACTCCCACTTGGAAAACTCGTTGGCTGAGGGTAAATGGTATTTTGTAGTCAGGTTCTAACGGAATTAGATAAGTTTCCTTTTTTCAGTTCATTCACCCATTACCTATTTTTGGTCGATTCTCAGACAGCTGCCGCCACCGACCTTTCTAGTGAAATACGGAAACTTCTGGGAGAAGATCGGTGGCCTTTTGTCGTGACTGCGATAATTATTGGAGTAGCAGTTGAAACTGGAAGTAGCTATTTCTCAGCTTTTAGGGATTGTCATTTATATTTTCATTTATTTCCCGATTTAAAAAAGGATTTTTTAAATACTTTTGTTAGTTTATTAAAGTTCAAAATTTTTAGATCAATACCCTTATACCTTCTCATTCAACTTATATTTTCTCTATTAAGCTTGATCGAGGATAATGTTTTTTTTGGTTTAATCATTGCTCTGGTCTTCGGTCTTATTATGGGTTCCTTAAACCCTAATTTAGAACAAATCGACCAATTAATGAGTGGATTCAACAGCCTATCGACAATTGCCCCTGTCTCCAGTGGGATCAAAAAGATTTTAGAGCGGTACAAAGACTCTCAAATATCTATTATTAGTCCTTTAGACAAGAAATTGGTAATCAAGAAAACCAGCCTATATATGTCTATTAAGCCTAGATTTAATTGTTTTCAAATAGTTACTATTCAGAAATGCACCCAAAAATTAATCGGTGGATTTACACTGAAAGAAACGCCAGAGAAATATCAAGGAAGATTAGACGCTATCATCGGGGGAAATTTTAGTGACGAGGATACGAGAGAAAGATTAATATGGTTATTATTTGATATTATGAGTCCTGAAGAGATCAATAAAATTACAAATCACCCAGATGAATCAGAAATTTTAATAGGACTGGGAAAAATAGAATCAGGGGAATAGTACGATAAATTAAACGTCGGCCAGTTAATTAAATACAATTGTACTGCTTTTATCGATTAACTGGAATCGATAAAAATCCTTGAGCGGGAGTGATGGGTTGACTTTTCCTGACAATTCTCGCTATCTGGATCAGAAAAAAAGTAACCGATGTGGTAATAATTCGGTAGTAGTGGCGTAGCCCTCTTGCTTACCTGGTATGAATTGTGTTAAATATTTATTAATAAAAATAATTGCAACCCGATCAGTCTTTAAACCTCTAGCTTGATCATGACTTTTCTGATAAATATCTTTTTCTGGCTCCTGTCTGGCTTACTCAAATATCAGTCTAGCACC
>NZ_JASJFB010000777.1:0-1381 GCF_030065455.1 Microcystis sp. M53602_WE12
GATAAGGGGGGTGCCGATCCCCCCTTAGTCCCCCCCTTGATAAGGGGGGTGCCGATCCCCCCTTAGTCCCCCCTTGATAAGGGGGGTGCCGATCCCCCCTTAGTCCCCCCTTGATAAGGGGGGTGCCGATCCCCCCTTAGTCCCCCCTTGATAAGGGGGGCATCTGATAATTTTTAACGCCTACCTACTTAGTTTCCATTTTAGGTGATTTTTTGGTAAACTACAAGGGAAGCTAGAAATTAGTAACGCCTTGAGAATTGTATCCGCTTAGTTAAGTAGTCGGACATAAATTCTGTTGTCTATCTTAATAAATGTAAATTGCCACAATTCTGACTGACGACCGACTCCTGACGACCGGCTACTGACTCCTTACCCCACAGTTAACTTTACTTTTGTCCAACTACTTATCAGTGCAGTTATTGACTCGAACGAATAACTTATCGCTATGTCCAAGACTCTCTACGAACAAGATTTTCAATTGTGGCTCGCAACAACAATTAGCCATCTACAGAAGCGGGAATTTGCTGCGCTGGATACTGATAACTTAATTGAGGAGTTAACCGAGTTGGGAAAATCGGAAAAAAGAACTTTAGAAAGTAATTTGATGATTCTTTTGGCTCATTTGCTCAAATTAAAAGTACAGCACAACGCACCGCCATCCATGAAAGATAGCTGGTATTGTTCTATTATTGAGCATCGCCAGCGAATTGAGAAAAACTTACGCAATACGCCTTCCCTGAAATCCTATCTAGAAACTGCTATCGAGGAAGCTTATCCAGATGCTCGTCAAGTGGCAATTAAGGAAGGGAAACTTGCTCAATTTGGTGTTCGGATTCCCCCAGAAAATGATTATCCTAAAATTTGTCCTTTCTTGCCAGAGCAAATCTTAGATGAGAACTTTTATGGCAATTGACTAGAGGAAATAGTTAGGGTTTGCGGCAAAAAGTTTATTGGTGGGGTTAGGAGTCAGGAGTCAGGAGTCGGGAGGGGAAGAAAAAGATGAACGTAGCGACTGTTTCAGTGCCTACTCGCTACAAGGAGCAGGCGCCAAGCAGAAGTGTTTAGCCCACCTAGAACGAGAATTAAAAGCTCTCTGACAGAGTCGCTTTCAGGGCAATCGGGATTTTGCCCGCCAAGTGCAATCAGTATTATGGCAAGCTCGACTTGCTTATCAGAATTATCAAGAAGGAAAACGGCTCTTCGGTTTGTGTTATGCAATGGACGGGGGTTATAAGGGATGGAACCCTTATAGAGAAAGGCACTTAGCGATTTTTGTCAATTGTTTTTGCTCTAGAGCCAACTAATCAATTAAGTCTCTTACCAGATAAGGATTTAGTCGATTTATGCCCCCCTATCGAACCATACCAAGTAACGAAGAACC
>NZ_JASJFB010000590.1:0-7351 GCF_030065455.1 Microcystis sp. M53602_WE12
CAAGGACAGGAATAAACTGGCGGCTGTACCGAAAGTATTGATTGAGGTTATTAATAGCCGTTTCCCAGTCTTGCTGTAACCATTGTTGTAGAGTCGAGGTTAACCCCGGCAGCGGTAGAAGGGTAATACGGGGAAAAAGTCGCCCTTGAGGGCCCGCCAAAAGCCCGATTAGCCAATTATCAAGACGGAAAAAGGCGAATATAAACACCCCGCCCAACACCCCGCCCGACACCCCGCCCCACACCAGGCCCGACACCACGCCCAACACCACGGACCGCACCCCGCCCGACATCACGCCCAACATCACGCCCAACATCACGCCCAACACCACGCCCGACATCACGCCCGACATCACGCCCGACATCACGCCCGACATCACGCCCCACACCCCGCCCCACACCCCGCCCCACACCACGCCCGACACCCCGCCCCACACCACGCCCAACACCACGATCAACACCCCGCCCAACACCACGCCCCACACCCCGCCCCACACCCCGCCCAACACCCCGCCCCACACCACGATCAACACCACGATCAACACCCCGCCCCACACCACGCCCCACACCCCGCCCAACACCCCGCCCCACACCACGATCAACACCACGCCCAACACCACGCCCAACACCACGCCCCACACCCCGCCCAACACCCCGCCCCACACCACGCCCAACGCCACGCCCGACACCACGCCCAACGCCACGCCCCACACCACGCCCCACACCACGCCCCACACCACGCCCAACGCCACGCCCCACACCACGCCCCACACCACGCCCCCCCAATCAACAGAAAGTCCTAAATTTGCTGCTATGCTACAGATAATCAGAGGGGTAATTACAGTTAAGAGAAGACCCTGAATCCCTAGACGCAATTGTACGGTATGGTTATCGCCGCCGTCTCTCGTTTCCACATACCAGCGCACTGCTTGGGGAAAATAAAACACCCAGTACAACAGCAAAAGATAATCAAAGGGATTCCATAAAGATAAATCGCGTCTGAGTTTAGGAGCGAGATTAATGGTGGGGACGGTACTTTCCTTCATAATTTCTATCTCTGGCTATTTACCCGGTGATGGTTTATTAAGTAGTTAGGTGTTAACTGTCAAACACCCCCCTTATCAAGGGGGGCAGGGGGGATCAAACCCCCCTTATCAAGCAGGGGGGAGCCATCTTCAATTTAAATATAACCAGCTAAGTGAACTACTCTCAACAGAGTTGAGAGCTTCCTATTTCACGGGGGATTGCCTCAAGACGGACTTACGCCCAACTTTTGGTCTTACATCCCCTCTATAGGCAGTATCGCTAGTTCCTAACGACAATATCCGTAAGGCTTCATTTTTGATGTTTATCGCCGCATTTATATCACGATCATGGGTTGTTTTGCAATGCTCACAAGTCCATGTTCTAACATCAAGTGGTAAACTCGCTACTTGATTTAGACAGACATTACAAGTTTTAGAACTAGGGAAAAACCTATCAACTTCGATATAAGTTTTTCCTTCCCATTCTGCCTTGTATTTAAGCATTGTACAAAACATTCCCCAACCACAATCACTAATAGCCTTAGCTAAATTATGATTGCGTACCATGCCTTTAACATTGAGATTTTCTACCGCAATAACTTGGTTTTCGTTAACTATCTTACGGGATAGCTTGTGGAGAAAATCCTCACGACATCTTGAGATTTTAGAGTGAACTTTAGCTACTTTACGTCTAGCTTTTTGACGGTTGTTACTTCCCTTCTTTTTACGGGATAACTTTTGTTGTTTACGCTTTAAATTACGTTGATGTTTAGCTAAATGTCTAGGATTCTCATACTTACTACCATTGCTGGTAATGGCAAAATGAGTAAGTCCTAAATCAATTCCTATGCCTTTGCCATCCTTTGATGTCTCAGGCAACTCCAATTCGTCATCAACTAAAATAGAAGCGTAGTATTTACCGTCTGGAGTTTTTGAGATAGTAACGGTTTTAATTGTTCCTTCAAATTCCCGATGACGCACACAATAAACTAATCCAACTTTACCCGGTAATTTGAGGTAGTCACCTTCAAACTTGACATTAGCTGGATAGCTAATTGATTGCCTACCATGTTTGGACTTGAATCTTGGTAATCTAGCCCGTTTTTCAAAGAAATTTTGATAAGCTTGCGATAAGTTCAAAGCAACAACCTGTAAGCACTGAGAATAAGCATCTGTCAACCACTCATATTCTTTTTTGAGACTAGGCAATAGTCCCTGAATATAGTTTCGTGTTAGCCCTTTTCCTGTGGTTTTATAGGTTTCTTGGCATAAATTCAAGGAATAGTTCCAAAACCAGCGACAACAGCCGAAGCCTTTAGCTAAGGCTATTTCTTGCTCGGTATTGGGTTTTATTGTGAATTTATATGCTTTGTACATAGCTGTTATCAAGAATCTATATTTATGATAACACAACTTTATAGAATTGTCTATATGCTGGTCAGCATTCATCCCATCGCTAAAAGCGAGGGACTTCTGCTGACACTAAGTTAAATCAACTTCTGAAAGACAAAAAGGGCAAAAAATCAGAGTTTTAGCAATAAAATAACTATTTTTTGACCAAAAAGGTCATTTATTGGCTGTTACTGCCTTTTATCTTCCCGCATCCCTGTTTTAGACCCCATGAATCCCAACTGGGCGATCGAGATGAATTTTTTGGACTGCTTATTGGATAGAATAGGAAGTTAGGCCATCTAATCAAATCTGTATCCTTAAGGCTATGACAACTATTTCTCGATCGATCCCCCAATCACCCACTAAATCCTCGTCTATCGGCGGCTGGCGCGGTTTGATCGAAGAATATCGCCAATTTCTGCCCGTAAGCAGTAAAACCCCTGTAATTACCCTCCTAGAAGGCAATACACCCCTGATACCCGCCCCCTATCTCTCAGCACAAATCGGGCGCGATGTCAAGGTTTTTGTCAAATATGATGGTTTAAATCCCACCGGCAGCTTTAAAGACCGGGGCATGACCATGGCCATCTCGAAAGCTAAAGAAGAAGGGGCAAAAGCGGTGATTTGTGCCAGTACCGGCAACACCTCGGCGGCGGCGGCAGCCTATGCAAGAAGGGCCGGGATGCGGGCCTTTGTGATTATCCCCGATGGTTATGTGGCCTTAGGAAAATTGGCCCAGGCTTTATTGTACGGAGCGGAAGTCATCGCTATTAATGGCAACTTCGATGATGCCCTCAAGATTGTCCGCCAACTATCAGAAAATTATCCCGTAACTTTAGTCAATTCCGTCAATCCCTACCGTTTAGAGGGTCAAAAAACTGCTGCTTTCGAGATTGTCGATGTCTTGGGTAATGCCCCCGACTGGTTATGTATTCCCGTGGGTAATGCGGGCAATATTAGCGCCTATTGGATGGGATTCTGTCAGTATCACCAGATAGGCAAATGTGACCGACTGCCGAAGATGATGGGTTTTCAGGCCGCCGGGGCTGCCCCTTTTATCTCTAAACAACCGGTTGACCATCCCGAAACCCTAGCCACGGCTATCCGTATCGGCAACCCCGCTAACTGGGAAAAAGCCTGGGCTGCTAGTCACGCTAGTCAAGGGCAATTTCACGCGGTCAGCGATGAGGAAATATTGGCAGCCTATCGGATTTTAGGAGGCCAAGAGGGGGTTTTCTGTGAACCAGCCAGCGCCTCTTCTGTGGCAGGATTATTAAAAGTGCATCAACAGGTTCCCGATGGGGCCACCGTAGTGTGTGTTTTAACGGGAAATGGACTAAAAGACCCAGATTCGGCGGTAAAACACAGCAATAACCAACTAAAATCTGGGATTGCTCCCGAATTAACCCAAGTGGCTCAAATTATGGGCTTTTAAGCTAACGTTAATTCGGGTTAAGCAGCGCTTCTATAAAACTCCCTTAGAACTGGGAATTATACCGGCGCGACGGGGATCGATCGCTATGGCCATACTCATCGCCCGGGCAAAAGCTTTAAAAGTAGCCTCAATAATATGATGGGAATTAATCCCGTCTAATTGACGAATATGTAGGGTCATTTGACTGTGATTGACCAAAGCAACAAAAAATTCCCGCACTAGCTGAGTATCGTAGGTTCCCACTCTTTGGGTAGGAATTTCTAGACCATAACTGAGGTGGGGACGACCGGAAAAATCGAGGGCAACTTGCACTAAAGCTTCATCGAGAGGGGCGACAAAATGCCCGAAACGGACGATGCCTTTTTTGTCGCCTAAAGCTTGCAGTAAAGCTTGTCCGAGGGTGATTCCCACGTCTTCATTGGTGTGATGGTCATCAATTTCTAAATCTCCGGTGGCGCGCACATCGAGATCGATCGCAGCGTGGGAGGCGATTTGCTGCAACATATGATCAAGAAAGGGAATTCCTGTCTGGGCGCGACAATTGCCGCTACCATCAAGATCGATCGTCACCTCTACATCGGTTTCTTTGGTAGTACGACTAACCGAGGCGCGACGGCAAGGTGAGACAAAAGAATCGGGTATCTGGGAAGTGGAAATCATTTAAGTAAAAATAAGTAGGTAGCCGTTAAAAATTATCAGATGCCCCCCTTATTAAGGGGGGATTAAGGGGGGATCGGCACCCCCCTTATCAAGGGGGGATTAAGGGGGGATCGAATTATGGACTAGGGAGATGGGGGTTTTTTTCAGTAATCAGTGAACTTAAAACTCATATCTGATAACTGATAACTGATAACTGATCACTGAAAAGGCCTAACTTTCTGGTTCAGTTTTAGCTTCCGCTGGCGGACCGGGGGGCAACACTTCCTCGCTCAGGGGTTGAGGATTTTGGCTAGTGGGGGGACTAGCGGGGGAACCCTCCGGCTGATTGAGAGCGGGGGTTTGGGGAGGAGTTTCTGGGGCTTTTTCTTCGATTATCGCTTCTTTGGGCGGTTCTGACTGGGTTGGGGCCGGATTTGGACCTGTGGTTTCGGGCGGCTTGACGTTATCCGGTTGGGGGCTAACGGCCGGTTGCGGCGGTTGATTAGGACGAAGCGGGGTTTCAATTGCCGGCGTTACGGGGGGGGAGTTACGAGTATTGAGGTTACTACCCTCTGGTTTTGGGGGATTAGCGATCGCACCTCGGCACACTTCCGGGTTAGGGGCAAAACTGACTCGCACCTGATAGATTCTCGACTCACCACTGGGATTATTAAAACGAGTTGATCTCACTTCCCCAGCCGCCTGTTGATTGAAAATCGGGAAGCCAGCACTTTTAATTAACTGGGGTTCACTGCTGAGGCGGCCTTGGGCATCCACCGTCACCCCATAAACCGCCGTCCCCGCCAATTGACGGGAACAAGCCGTAGCGGGATAATTACCGGTCAAATTGACGGTAGTTATGCCTCTGCTGCCCTGATTGGGCTGATTTAGTTCATTTAAGGCGTTAGGATTAGTTTTTTGGACTCTGGCCAGCCAATCCACCTGATTTCTCATAGCATCCTCGTTACTGGTATTGCTTTTATCCGCCTCCAGGGAGCGCAAACGTTCCCGCATTTCCCACATTAATTGTTGACGACGCTGTTCATCTAGGGGCGATTGACCATTCGGCTCCGGTGTGCGGGCTAGGGAATTGTTTAATTGTTCCTGCGCCTGTTGCGATGCACTAAGGGGCGAATTTCGCAATCTATCTAAAGTTAGATTATCTTGGTAGGGATCGAAGTAAGGCCGCACCTGCTGGTTATTAGTCTCCCTAGGCAGATTATTATTGTCCGGCAGGGTGGGAACAGCAGGAGGACTGGGTAAACTGGGGGTAGAAGTGGGAAAATTGCGAGGAATCGGTAATCTACCCAGGGAGGGGATAGATGCCACGGGAGGAGAATAGATATTGACGGAGGGTAAAGAGGAGAGGGGAGGTAAAGCAGGTAAGGAAGGTAAGGGAGGAAGGGAAGAAACCGAGGGTAAAGGAGGTAAGGTGCTGTTATGGATGCCATCCATGGGGGGGAGAGGAGGCAAAGAGGAAGAGGACGAATTGGGGTTAGGCAGTTCCGGTAAGCTGGACAGGGAGGAGTCGAGACTGGGAAGACGTGACTGCTCTAGAGGGTTTAATTCAATCAGATTGACGTTGCGTAATTCCTTTTTTGGCTCCTGTACTGGATTATTGAGGAAATTAGGTAAGATAATCGCTAAAATTAGGGCATGAATACCAAGAGAAGCGGCGAACGAGAGATTATTAGAGTTAATTAGTTTATTTTCTTCGGTTTCTAGACCAAAATAGGAGGATGTCATAATGCTAGTTAATTGAGCAGAGCCTTGAGGGGAAAAGTTAACTCTATTTTAATCGTCAGGGCGATTTTTTTTCTTGAGGGCGGGGAATTAATTGGTGTCAGTACCCCACCACCCCACACCTAACACCCCACACCCTGCCACCACCGAAAAACTTTTTCAGCCAACCCTACTGATGCGGTGAGCGGGCCACAGCTTTTAATTTGGGATACAATTCCGAAGGGTCTAACAAAGGGATAAACTCATCGATTGCCGGTTTAAAATTAGCCGGAAAATTCTCCCTAGTTCCAGGACCGTTAGGCGATTTAGGCACTGATTCTAATTCAGGGAATTTGGGCGTTTCCGGGGTTAACTGCGAGAATAATTCCTCCACATTACTCATCCCTTTGCGAGGATCATTAAAAAGAGAAGTTTCTAAGTTGAGCAAAGAATCTTTACTCGTGGCTACTGTGCCATTATTATCGGTTTTTCCCGCTTCTGGCTCTGGACAGGGCTGCTCAAGGGTGGGAGAAGGTATATTGATCTGTTCCCGTTTAGGGATAACTGCTGGTTTTTTGCCATCTAACTGGGAATCTAGCAAGTTTTTACAAACCAAGCGCTCGAATTCCCCCGTAAAATGAAAGGTAGGATGGCCGCGACGGTGCCAAATTTTGAGGATTTCCTCCACCGAAATGACTTTGTAACGTCCCTGATAGAGTGCCTCTAAAATCGCCATGCGAATCCAATTTAGCGAATAGATGGGCAACCAGCGCTCGATTAATTCTTGCGCTTTATATCCTCTCATTTCAAATCGATATTGGTTGAGTATAGTCGCTATCTGCATGAGGTTGATCTCTGGGCTAATCTCTGCCATAGAATTTACAAAAACAGTGAGCGCAATCGTTACGGCTACTAGGCACTCTATATATTAAGATTCTATTCAGGTTTTTCCTAGAGAACTCCATAAAAAAGATGATCCAATAGTCAAGTGGTTTGATAAGGGATTTCCACAAACCACTTTGGCAAATGGGGAAGTCGATTAATCTGTTTTTCCAACTCCGCCATTGCCTTCTGAATCAACTTTACCCCAGTGTGGTAAACCTTCTCAATGAGCTTGACGACCGGATTTTTTCCTTTGA
>NZ_JASJFB010000456.1:0-3988 GCF_030065455.1 Microcystis sp. M53602_WE12
AACCCTTATAGAGAAAGGCATTTAGCGATTTTTGTCAATTGTTTTTATCTAGAGCGAACTAATCAATTAAGTCTCTTGCCAGATAAGGATTTAGTCGATTTATGCCCCCCTATCGAACCATAACAAGTAACGAAGAGCCCAATAAAACGCTCCAAGGAATCACTAACCATCGCTGTTCTGTCAAGTAACTCATGACATCCGAATGTACCCGGTTTGAATTGCTCAAGAACCTGTTGTTCTTGTTCTTGGAGGAAGTCTTTTAACTCTTCTTGACGCTCTATTTCAATAGCGTTATCCTTAACCACAACCATACTATTCAATTCAGTCATTCAACCCTCCAATTCAGCTTGCCGTAGAATGTTTTTGTAAGTTCCGATAGGTATATCATCTGACAGTTTACAAGGAACGGTAACTTTACTCAGCTTGACAGGGTGTTTAAACTGACGATGGCTTCCTTTTTGCGAAACTTGCAACCAACTATCATCAATTAGGCGACAGATAACCTCACGAACCCTCATACCCTTAATTTTAACCTACACTTATCTTATCGAAAATTTGGGTTTAAAACCCCGTCCTTTTAGGACGGCTTTAAGCTACAATGGAAAATGAAGTCAACTTCTTAAAGAAGTCGGGTATCTGAAATCATCACAGAAGAGGAGAAATAACAAGAAGGATTTCCTAGACTGTGAACCTTAAGATTGTTACAAGATGCTAAAATTAGGAAAACCTGCTAAAATCAGGATATGCCAGCTAAAGATACCTTTCACCATGCTGTCCGAAATGCACTCATAAAAGCAGGTTGGACGATTACCCATGATCCTTTTACCCTAGAGTTTGAAGATGTTAACTTTTATGTGGACTTAGGAGCAGAAAAAGTTATTGCAGCACAAAAAGAACGAGAAAAAGTTGCCATTGAAATCAAAAGTTTCTTAAGAGATTCAATTGTTACAGAACTACATTTAGCCTCTGGACAATATCTTAACTACCGTTTTGCTCTTTCGGAAATTGAACCTGATAGAACCCTATACTTAGCCATCCCTAATGATACTTATGAAGTGTTTTGTCATAGCCGTTTTGTTCAAAGAATTCTAGAACATTATCAAATCAAAATTATTGTCTATAACCCTGAAATAGAGGAGATCGTAGAATGGCAATCAACTACAGTGAATTAGTTAAATCCCTAATTGAAGAACAAGCTAAAATTCAGCAGTCTAGTGAAATTTCCCTAGAAATAATCTTTGACGATCTGAGAAAACATTATTTATTAGTACAAGTTGGTTGGCATAATAATCATTGGATTTATGGATGTCTTTTACATTTAGATATTATTAACAACAAAGTTTATATTCAACAGAACAACACAGAAATTTCGGTGGCTGAAAAGTTAGTTGAACTAGGAATTCCTAAAACAGATATTGTCATCGGATTTCACTCTCCATTTAAACGAAAATTCACAGAATATGCCATTAATTAGGAGTACAAATAAAATGGAAAAACAAATTATAAAACATTAGAATTACCAATAGAATTAATTCAAGAAACTCTCTCTATTCTAGATCGTGAAACTGCCGTCTTAGTTGAGCAAGCTTTATCCTAAACTACCATGAAAATACAAGGAATTATCAAAGGCAATACTATCGAGCTATTAGAGGATTTATCTCTTCCTAATGGCGTAAAAATTTCTCTGGAAATCCCCGATAATTTAATTCAAAAAAAATTATTGTGGGAAGAATTAGAAACTCTTATTGGAGTATGGAAAAATCAACCAGAACTCGATGATATTTTTTCTGAAATTGACCAAGAACGCCATGCCGATCTAGGTGTGGAAATTAAATTCGATGATTAAGCCGAAAATTCATGTATTTACTGGATACTAACATCCGTATTGCCATTCTCAAAGGGAATCTGACGGTCGTTTCACATTTTAGACTTAAGTATCAGGAATCTTACCTGTCCACTTTAGTCTTAGGGGAGCTATATAAAGGAGTTTATTGCTCAACTCAGCTAGAACGTAACTTAGATACATTAACTAGATTTGCCAACCAGTTACCGATAATAGCTTTTGATCAACAAGCTGCAATCGAATTTGGCAAAATTCAATCTGAACTTAGAAAAATTGGCAAACCAACAGGACAGTTAGATGCTTTAATCGCAAGCGTTGCTCGTTCTCGGCAGGATATTTTAGTAACCGATAATACTCGTCATTTTGAAAATATTTCTAATCTAGTAATAGAAAACTGGTTACAGCCCTAAAATTAAAAAATCGAACTATGCCTACCCACGACATCATCGACAATCGCCAGCAAAAATTAGTCGATAACATCAACCAAATTCTCCACTCTTCAGAAGCCGCTCATTTTGCCGTCGGTTACTTTTTCCTCTCCGGCTTTACTGCGATCGCAACTCGTCTCGCCACCATCCCACAAATGCGCCTCCTAATTGGCAACACCAGCAACCGGGAAACCATCGAACAATTAGCAGAAGGCTACCGCCGCTTAGAATTAATTAAAAACCATCTGGAAGCACAAGAATACCCCAAACGGACAGAACGCAAGCAGATGGCAACAGAAACCGCCGACAATATTCGTTCCAGCGTCGAACTGATGGACCAAACAGATGAAGCAGAAACCTTAGTAAAAAATCTGGTTCAAATGATTGAAGAAAAACGCCTTCAGGTGCGAGTTTATACTAAAGGGCGACTCCACGCTAAAGCCTATATCTTCGACTACGGGACAATTTATAACCAGCAGGGACAACCTTTGGAACGTCAAGAAAAAGGCCTTGCTATCGTTGGTTCTTCTAACCTTACTTTATCAGGAATTTCCCACAATACCGAACTTAATGTTATCGTTCACGGTAATGAAAATCATGCCAGTTTAACAGAATGGTTCAATCAACTTTGGCAGGAAGCAACAGAATTTGATGAAACACTGATGCAGTCTTTACAACAGTCTTGGGCGATGATGCCAGTACGTCCCTACGACATCTATATGAAAACTCTCTATATGCTCGTGCGCGATCGATTGACAGAAGAAACTGCCAGTGAAATGATGATAGATAACGAAATTACCGAGAAACTAGCAGACTTTCAAAAAGTAGCAGTTAACCAAGCTGTTAAACTCATCCGCGAGTATGGAGGTTGTTTCGTTTCCGATGTGGTAGGACTAGGAAAAAGCTTTATTGGTGCTGCCATTGTCAAACGCTTTGAACAAGTGGAAAAAGCCCGCCCCTTAATTATTTGTCCAGCGCCACTGGTGGAAATGTGGGAACGCTACAACGAAATTTATCAACTTAACGCCCGCGTTTTATCGATGGGATTGCTGCGGGAAGATGAAACCAGTGGCATCAGAGTTTTATTAGAAGATTTTAAATACAAAGATCGAGATTTTATCTTAATTGATGAAAGTCATAACCTGCGGAATGCCGCAACCCAAAGATATAAAATCGTCGAAGCCTTTTTAGCAGCCGGGAGACAATGCTGTTTTTTAACAGCAACTCCTCGCAATAAAAGTGCTTGGGATATTTACCATCAGATTAGGCTCTTTCATCAAGATGATAAGACAGATTTACCCATAGATCCGCCCGATCTAAAAGAGTATTTTAGATTAGTAGAGAAAGGGGAAAAACAGTTACCTGACTTGTTATCTAATATCTTGATCCGGCGCACTCGCAACCACATTTTGCGCTGGTATGGCTTTGATGCTAAGACTCATAAACCCGTAGATTCAGACAATTTCAAGGATTATTTAAACGGAAATCAACGCGCTTACGTTATTGTGGGTGGTAAGCATCAGTTTTTTCCCAAAAGAGAACTACAAACCATTGAATATAGTATTGAAGATACCTATAGACCTCTTGCATAATTTTTTTATGGTATAATATAAGGTTTTGCTTTTTTCTCAATTCTTAGATTGAAGTGGAAAAAAGAATAAAATGTGATCTTAGGTCAGGAAATCATCTATAATTTTGCTATGTTTATTAGCAAAAT
>NZ_JASJFB010000188.1:0-12943 GCF_030065455.1 Microcystis sp. M53602_WE12
TTGAGGGGGTCAATTACCTAATTTTCAGGGAAAAAGTACCTGAATTTCCCCCTGATCACTCCCATGCCAGGCACTTTTGGATTTCAAAAAGGTCTAAAAGTCTTATCCAACAAGGTTTTTAGATTTATTCAGCAAACCCTACCTATTTCTTGGATCAAGGGAACGAACGACAAAAATACCGATGGCTTTGTCCACTTTAGTGATATATTTTTCTAGGTCTTTAGCAATGGTAACTTGACCAGCAGGAGAGGCATGAATTAAGCCAATTTTGCCATCGGCAAAGCGATAAACTAGACCGGTATGGGTGGTATCTAAACCAGCGATATTAGTCACGACACCGATAATATCGCCAGCTTGCAGTTGTGGATAAATATCTTTAATCTTAGCGGTGGGAATATAGGTTAAGGATAAGCTTTCTAATTGCCGTTCTAACTGTTGAATACAATGGTAATTACTTTGAGTTTTTAACTGGGGATATAGATGGCGGTTTTTGCTGATAAAGTTGAGCTTTTTGTCAAGAGTAATTCCTCCTAATTTGTGAGTAATATTTTCTAGATTGCCTCGTTTTTGGTTGTCATTAATCCAATCGGAAAAGTAATGCAGGCGACTACAATAACCGTCGAGAATACCGTGGCGATAACGCTGATTTAAAACCTGCTGACTAAAAGCAGAATACTGATAATTTTTTAAAGCAAAATTGTGACTCAAAGCGAGAACTGTTTCCACAAAGAGGACACAATCAAACTCTTTTAAAGAGATAAATAATTTTTCTGTAGGAGAGCGATCGAGTAATCCTGCTTGATATTTTGCTCCTAAAAATTGAGCGGCGATATTCTGGATTATATCGGCCATGGGTAAGCGATCGAGTTGTTGATTTTGGGCGTACTGCACCAGTTTTTGATAATTAGGATCGCTGACTTCTTGAGCAAGAATAGTTTCCGATCGAGCTATACTCAAGGGAATTAAAACAGGATTAATTAATAAATAGGGTAAAGTTATCCAATTAAAAAACATTGTCGATCGATTACTGAAAATAATAAGGGTTTATCACCGACTAATACACATTAACTATCGGAGTTATCAACTGTTAAAATCTGCCAGTATTAGTTATTATTGCTTCATGTATTTTACTATTTATTCTACATAAAATTATTGTCGATATCCTCAAGTTATTGAGGACGTTGAATCCCACCGCGACGTTTAACTTTAAACCCATATGAATAAATTTCAGGTATATTAATTCGATCATCAATCTGACTTTCCACCACACCCAATTGTATTAGATATTGCACAATCCCTTCAGGTTCCTGAACGGGAGGTTTGTTTTCTTTTTCAGGACTCCATTTAGTTGAGCGCACAGCCTCTAAAAAAGTTTCTTTCGGCATAGGAGTTTTTAACCCTTCTAAGTTAGTTTTTAGAGATTCTAACCAAGGATATTCTTCCTGTGCTAATTCTTTAATTCTATCCTCTGAAGTATCCATTAAAGCACTCTGGAGATCAGGGGGTTGTAGAAGGTATAGCTCGGTCAGTTGTTCAAAACGTTCTAATCTTTTGGCTGCCGCTAGGTCGAATAATTTTAGAAAAGAGCGAGGAGCAATTCTACCCCCAGTATCCTGAAGATGATTAGGTATCCATCGGTAGGTAATGCCTTTTTTAGGACTAACTCCCATATATTTACCGATCATTTTTTCGATTAATTCTTCAAATAATCGTTCATCACTACTAACATTCCATCCTAGTTGGGTTGAGCTTTCATAAATTAAATTAGGGATCATCTGTAAATAGTCTCTCATTTCTTGATCGGAATTAGCTAACCGTTTAATCCAGAGTTGATAGAGCCAAGAGCGTTGCCATTCTAGCCGATGGGATTGTAATTTAGAAGCATCAGGAAATCCCAAAAATTCCTCTCTAAATAGGTCGGTACGAAGAAATATTTTTGGTCGAATTCTCTCCCAACGACGAGAGCGATCGAGCCAAAAAGCTAATAATTCTCTAATCGGATTAGCTAGAGCATTATAAGTAGTCAATAACCGATCCAATTCATCATAAGTAATAAATAGCCATTGGTCAGAACTAATTAATTGTTCGTCTAATTTGTCAAGAACATAATTTAGATGTTCAAAATTATCTTTAACTAAAATTCTCCATTCTGATAAAAGCGATAACCTATTTTTAAGAATAGTAGTAATATTTGGATCCAATTCTTGACCTATAATGCTGGCAATATCAGATTCTTGTTCCTGTAAAATGACACCTAAAATCAATCCTAACCAGAAACTACGCCATTCAAGATTAGTAGCGTTTTGCATTTCTTTTTCTATAATTTCTGGTGACGGAAATCGTTTTGCAGTTTTGCGAGTGCGACCAAATCCTGCAATCCATCTGGTCTGATTTAAAGGAGCAAGACCTCGAATATTTAAACTATTAACTAAAGCTTCTCGTCCAGAGGGAATGGCTAGTAAACGAAATAATTCTGTTTTACCCACACCCCGACCACCTTGAATTAATAAAATGCTTGGCTCCAAAGCTTTTCTATAATCAACCACGGGTAAGAAATTTTTGAGAAATACGTCTTCATCATCACTTTCCTGTTCAGCAGTTGCTTTTCCAGGAGCAACTGCTCCCATTAATTCCAGTAACTTTTTTTTATCGAATTCAGCCATAATTTTTACCGATTGTTTATAATCACATCACGTCCAAATAATTGACAAAGCTTTTCAGCAATAGTTTGATAAGGAGAATCGGTCATAACTTTCACGAGATTTGCTAATCTCTCTTTTTCTTCTGGAGTATCGTGCCGTGAGTCACGAGTAAAGAGGGCAATATCTCCCCGCAGACTATTATCATAGGGGACAACTATCGGGAAAAATGGTGCATCAGTATCATTAGAGTTAGGGACATCTTCAGATTCAGTATAATAGTTTTCTTGGAAAATTGTATAGGCTCTTTGTCGAAAATTTCGTAACTCTCTTTCTCGGCCAACTGTTCCTAAAGATGGAGCGAGAGCATGAACTAAAATTAATGGTAAAGGATCCTCAGGGTTAGATAGGGCTAAATGTTGGATAACTTGGGTTAATCCTGCCCAACTTTGTCGAGATTCCGTACCAAAAATAACCACTGCATGGGAAAAATAAGTAATAGCTAAACCACCAATATCATGAAAACCTGCTCTTGCATCCATGAGAATAAAATCCAGTGGTCTGTTTAACCTTGCTATTTCTTCTAGCATTTGTTTTAAAATGCCTTGTAGTTGACCATTGACAAGATTTTGAAAGTCTAAACGAGCCAATTTTTCTAAATAATCTTGATCCACATTTCCTGCTGGTAGCAATTTTAAGATTTCACCTTCATCTCCTAACAAATTTGAGTCATTAATATCTTTTAAACTCAGTTTCCATTTGTCTTTTTGAACTTTCTTTTCTAGCAAATAGTCCATGACACCAGAATTAGCGGCAACATCTTTAGAAAAAATTGTGGCCAGACCGGGAGCTTCTAAATCAAGATCAACTATAGCGACTCGATGACCATTCCGCGCTAAAGTTAAGGCAGTAGCGGCAATAGTAGTGGTGCGACCAACTCCTCCTTTGAAGGAAAAAAAGGAGACAATAGCTGGTTTATATCCTTTTTCAACTTTTTCAAAATCCCAAGGCAGTTGCTGCCCAATTTTATTCTCTGTCCATGCTTGTTTAGCCAGATGACGTTCTAGAATATACCATTCCAAGCTTGGCGATTCATCGAACCAAGGTGCCTTAACTTTTTCCTTCATGATAAGATCAATCAGGGCTTTATAAGCATCTCCTTCTCCTTTTTGCCACCAAATATCACGGCCATAGTAATCCTCAAGTTTTTCAGACAGGAGTGTAGATAGATGGTTTTCTTCGTTTGATTCTATCTTGTCTTCCCCTTGTAACTCTAGAAATAAGCGAATTTTTCCCTCAACATCACGAATAATAATCACGGATTTTAGTTTGGCCACAAGAGAACCAAGACTGGAATCCTGAAAGCATTCCCTTACCCTAGCAAAAGTTTCACTAAAACTAATCATCAGAATCTTAAATATCCTTACTAGAAATATAACCGTTTAGCACTAATCTGGGAATAATATCTCGATAAATTTCTTCAGCACATTCAACGGCCAAGTTAGCCTGATCTTCAGTCCAATATCCAGATTGATAATATCTTCTTTCTGGGTGATTTTGCCCTAAGACAGTTCCCCGGATGCGAGAAACTGGTAACTGTTGCTCTAAACGAGGATAGAGAATTCCTAATCTTTCCCTCGCTTTACCTTCTAATTCCTTGAGATCATGTCCGAATTTTTTAGCGGCTTTTTGATCATTTTTAAAATACTGTTCTACTAAAAGCTTAAAAGCGCATTCTACTACATAACCAGCTAGGTAAATGGCATTGTCCCAACGGTTTTTAGACAGCAAAATTTTGGCATCTTGCAAATGTCGGCCTGCTGCACTAGCAAATAACTCGGTCATAGACGTATCGAATCAAATAAAAACTTTTTAGCCATAAACCAATTCTACCACCATAACGAAACTTTAAGAACTTTACTTCCTTATTGTTGATTTTTCAACCTAAACTTGCCAAATTTTCTGAAACTATTGCCTGATTTCCTCGCTATAATTAAGCTGTTGACTATCTAAATTACTCCTTAAGACTGCACTGGAGCGCCGGAGTTGCCAGTTCGAGCATTTGTACTAAAATTTCCAATAGGCAGTTTAAATCCAGTACAGCTTACCTGCTACTGAATCCTAACCCTAACAACAATTTTTGATTTTTACCAGAGGTCTAGGACAAGGACAAAAAGCTGATCTTGATTGAGTTATAGCACTTGCGGCCCTGTACGAGACGACCTCGAATCCTAACCCCGATCTTGAATAGGGACATCTCGTCTGAGGTGCTAATGAATAACACTTTTGGAATTAAAAGTCAATAGATTAAATATTAATTTTTGTAAAGAAAGGCCTGAGCATTTACTCAAAAAGCTCTTTACCATCTGTTACAAAATATGGCAAGATATTTATCAAATTGTGTCAAAACCCAGAGTAAATGCTCATTGGGGTGACATTTTCTGATACAAAACAGAAACATATATATCCAAATACCTTAAACAAAGGGCGATCGTCATCTGATGACGAAAATCACTTCATACCAGACTCAGCAATCCTAAGGAGAACCATCATATATGTTCACTCACGTCAAGTCCACCATTCGTCACATAGTTCCCGACGCGTTGAATGGTCGATCGCTGGTCAAGGTGGTCTATGTCGTGCTAGAACCTCAGTACCAAAGTGCGCTGAGTAGTGCGGTCAGGGAAATCAACGCTAACAACCGGAAACTAGCGATCGAAATTAGTGGTTATTTAATCGAAGAACTGCGCGATGGGGAAAATTATCGCAATTTTCAAGAGGATGTAGCCAAAGCTAATATTTTCATTGCTTCTCTCATCTTTATCGAAGATTTAGCCGATAAAGTTGTGGCCGCTGTCAGTCCCCATCGGGATAAATTAGACGCGGCGATTGTCTTTCCCTCCATGCCCCAGGTAATGCGCTTAAATAAATTAGGTTGCTTTTCCATGGCCCAATTGGGACAGTCTAAGAGTGTCATCGCTAACTTTATGAAAAAGCGCAGGGAAAACTCTGGCGCTGGTTTCCAAGATGCGATGTTAAAGTTATTGCGAACTTTACCGCAAGTCCTGAAATATCTCCCCATGGAAAAAGCTCAGGACGCACGCAACTTTATGTTAAGTTTCCAGTATTGGCTAGGGGGTTCGGCAGAAAATTTAGAGAACTTCCTGTTAATGTTGGCCGATAAGTACGTCTTCGATAACAAGGATGACAGCGTAGTTTACAAGGAACCGGTAGTTTATCCGGATCTGGGTATCTGGCATCCTTTATCCATGAAAATGTTCGAGGATGTCAAGGAATACTTCGCTTGGTACAATAACCGCAGTGATATTGCCGATGACTTAAAAGACCCCTTGGCTCCCTGTGTTGGCTTAATTTTACAGAGAACTCACCTCGTTACTGGTGATGACGCTCATTATGTCGCTCTCGTGCAGGAATTCGAGTCTATGGGTGCGCGAGTCCTTCCTGTTTTTGCCGGGGGATTAGATTTTTCTAAACCGGTAGAGGAATACTTCTGGGATAAAAGCTTAAAAGGAGTGGAAGCGGTTGCTATCGTTGATACGGTAATTTCCCTGACGGGATTTGCTTTAGTGGGGGGTCCAGCGCGACAAGATCATCCGAAAGCGATAGAATCCTTAAAACGTCTCAATCGTCCCTATATGTGCGCGTTACCGCTAGTTTTCCAAACCACTCAGGAATGGGAAGAAAGCGATTTAGGTTTACACCCGATTCAAGTGGCGCTACAGATTGCTATTCCGGAATTAGACGGTGCGATCGAACCTATTATATTATCGGGCCGGGATGGCGCGACGGGTAAAGCGATCGCTTTACAGGATCGGGTAGAAGCGATCGCTCAACGGGCGCTAAAATGGGCTACCCTAAGAAAGAAACCGAAACTCAATAAAAAAGTCGCCATCACCGTCTTTAGTTTCCCCCCCGATAAAGGGAATGTGGGAACCGCAGCCTATCTAGATGTGTTCGGTTCTATCTACGAGGTGATGCAAGCGTTACAAAATAATGGTTATGACTTGCAGGACTTACCCGCATCTCCCCGGGAACTGATGGAAGCGGTAATCCATGATGCCACCGCACAATACCATAGTCCGGAGCTAAATATCGCCTATCGGATGTCCGTACCGGAATACGAACGTTTAACCCCCTATTCCGTCCGTTTAGAGGAAAATTGGGGACCACCACCGGGACACCTCAACAGTGATGGACAAAATCTATTAATCTACGGGAAAGAGTTCGGTAATGTTTTTATTGGGGTTCAACCCACCTTCGGTTATGAAGGGGATCCCATGCGTCTGCTATTTTCTCGTTCTGCTAGTCCCCACCACGGTTTTGCAGCCTACTACACCTATCTCAATCAAGTCTGGAAAGCAGACGCGGTTCTTCATTTTGGCACCCACGGTTCCCTAGAATTTATGCCGGGGAAACAGATGGGAATGTCTGGGGAATGCTACCCCGATAACCTCATCGGGATGATTCCCAACCTCTACTATTATGCCGCTAATAACCCCAGCGAAGCGACGATCGCTAAACGTCGCAGTTATGCGGAAACCATCTCCTATCTCACTCCCCCCGCAGAAAATGCCGGACTCTACAAAGGGTTAAAAGAACTAAGCGAGTTGATCGGTTCCTACCAAACCCTGAAAGATAGTGGGCGTGGGGTGCAAATTGTCAATACCATTGTCGATAAATGTTTATTAGTCAATCTCGACAAAGATATAAGTTTACCTGATGGTGACACTGCCCATCTCAGTCAAGAGGAACGGGATAATATTGTCGGTTCCGTCTATCGTAAACTGATGGAAATTGAATCGCGCTTGCTTCCCTGCGGACTTCACGTTATTGGGAAACCCCCCTCGGCGCTCGAAGCGGTGGCAACTTTGGTCAATATTGCCAGTTTAGACCGGGAAGAAGACGATTTACTCTCCTTACCCCGAATTATTGCCAACAGCATCGGCCGGGATCTAGAGGAAGTTTATCGCAATAGCGATCGAGGTGTGTTAGAGGATGTGGAATTACTGCAAAACATCACCCTAGCGACTCGCGCTGCCGTCGCAACTTTAGTCAAGTCCCAAACCGACGCAGAAGGTCGAGTATCGATGCTTTCTAAGCTGAATTTCTTGAATATAGGCAAGAAATCGCCTTGGCTGGAAACTTTGCAGGAGATGGGTTATCCACAAGTTGATCCGGTGGCGTTAAAACCCCTGTTTGAATACCTAGAATTCTGTTTAGAACAGGTTTGTGCCGATAATGAATTAGGGGCGCTATTAAAAGCATTGGAAGGGGAATACGTTCTTCCCGGTCCCGGTGGCGACCCCATCCGTAACCCCGGAGTTTTACCGACGGGTAAAAATATCCACGCTTTAGATCCCCAGTCTATCCCGACCCTAGCGGCGGTAAAATCGGCTAAAATCGTGGTGGATCGCCTGTTAGAACGGCAAAAACTGGATAATGGCGGTAAATATCCCGAAACCATCGCTTGTGTTCTCTGGGGAACTGATAATATCAAAACCTATGGGGAATCCCTAGCACAAATTCTCTGGATGGTGGGGGTTCGTCCTGTTCCCGATGCTTTGGGACGGGTGAATAAATTGGAATTAATTCCCCTAGAGGAATTAGGAAGACCGCGCATTGATGTGGTGGTCAACTGTTCTGGTGTCTTCCGGGATTTATTTATCAATCAGATGAACTTGCTTGACCAAGGCGTAAAAATGGCCGCGGAAGCAAACGAACCGATGGAGATGAATTATGTCCGTAAACACGCTATGGAACAAGCAAAAGAAATGGGTTTAACGGTTCGACAGGCAGCCACCCGCATCTTTTCTAATGCTTCCGGTTCCTATTCTTCTAACATCAATCTCGCGGTGGAAAATAGCAGTTGGGAAGATGAAAAAGAGTTACAGAATATGTATCTCAACCGCAAGGGTTTTGCTTTCGACTCGGATAATCCGGGTATGATGGCCGATAATCGTCAGTTGTTTGAAGCATCCTTAAAAACTGCGGAGGCAACTTTCCAAAACTTGGATTCTAGCGAGATTAGTTTAACCGATGTTTCCCACTATTTCGACTCGGACCCGACAAAAGTTGTGGCTAGTTTACGCGATGATGGCAAAAAACCGGCGGCCTATATTGCCGATACTACCACCGCTAATGCTCAGGTGCGTACTTTATCGGAAACCGTGCGCTTGGATACCCGCACCAAGTTACTCAATCCCAAATGGTACGAGGGAATGTTAAGTCACGGTTACGAAGGAGTCCGAGAATTATCGAAGCGTTTGGTTAATACCATGGGTTGGTCTGCAACTGCTGACGCGGTGGATAATTGGGTTTATGAAGATGTCAACACCACTTTTATTCAAGATGAGGAAATGTGTCAGCGTCTGATGAATCTCAATCCTAATTCTTTCCGCAAGATGGTGGGAACCCTGCTAGAAGTTAATGGTCGCGGTTACTGGGAAACTTCTCAAGAGAATTTAGACCGCTTACAGGAACTTTATCAAGAAGTGGAGGACCGTATCGAAGGAATCGAGTAGAATAGATAGATAAGACTTGAGAGACTGGCTAATTACCGGTCTCTTGAGTTTTGAACAAACATGAAAAATAACTTTTGGGGGTTAATTTGGTCTAGTTTTTTAGGAATTCAGTCATTGGTGCTGGGATTCCTGGGTTTTGTCGCTAGTTTACTTGCGTGGGTATTTGCTGGGCAGACACCTATTCCTCTAGTGGTTCTTTTTGTTATAATCACGATGGCTATATTAGCTATAGCTACTCTATGTAAGGCGTTACAAACGGCACTAGAAGAATATCACAGAGTCAAGCAAAATATTATTCCGAAAATCCTACGAGTTCAAAAGGACGCAAATAATAATATTCAATGCTTACTCGAAGCCTCAAATTTATTTGCCGCTCAACTAATGATATCGTTTTACTATACGGACGAAGATGGGTTTGAAGTATTAATCGGTGAGGGGTTTGTTAAAAATGTACAAAGCGATCAAAAAATACAGACAGTTCTCGACCAGCCAGAAGCGGGCTATCAAAATGTTTTAGACAGATTAGCTAATAACGAAGACAAAATTATTCAAAGAATCAAAGTCAAACCGAGTATTTATAAAAAATAATTAAACCTGTAGAGGAAATTATGGAAAACGTCACAGAAATTCCCCTTTTATCCCCCAAAGGAACTTTTCCTGCCACGGTCGTTAAGGTTATTGACGACTATAAATTAGTAATGAATAGAGGTGAACAGAACGGAATTCGAGAAGGTCAAAGAATGATGGTTTATCGTATCGATGACGAAGAAATATTAGATCCCCATACTGGCGAATCTTTAGGGTTTCTCGAATTAGTAAGAGGTACGGGAAGAATTATTTTCGTTCAAGATAAAATATCTATAATTGAAACCGATCAGAAAAAAACTTATAGAAAAAGAATAGAAAATTCTTCTTTGGGATTGAGGAGTTATAAATCTGAAGTGGTAGAATCCGATGAATTAAAACCTTTTGATAATGCTCAAGTTGGCGATTTAGTCAAACCTATTTAGACCTATCGATGGAACAACCAATATTAAAATACTTTCTGTCTCTTAAATATCCGATTTCAATTTATCCCGAAGAAGAAGGAGGATACACGGCATTAATTCCCGATTTACCCGGATGTATGAGTCAGGGTGAAACTTTAGAAGAAGTGATTATTAATATTGAAGAAGCGAGCGAATTTGGATAGAGACGGTTTATTTTGGTAGATCTTTTTGCGTAGGTTGGGTTGAACGAAGTGAAACCCAACAACTGAGGGTTTCTGTCGGGTTTCGTGACCTCAACCCGACCTACGAATTTACTTTTTTGCCCACTAAAGTATCCCATCTCGATTGCTCCTAAAGAAGAATTGAGGGAGCTAGAAAGTTATGGATAGAGACAGTTTATCATAGTGGTAAAAAAGTAATTCCTTCACCTTCTCAAAGATAAATTTTCTCACTCTCGACTCACAGCGATCGCATTCTGCTGGAATTGAGGGATAACTTTCTCCGGTCCGCAAGCCGGAGGAGACAAAACTGGTTTATGCTAGAAAAAGTTGCTCTTAACGTAACTTTACAAAGTCATCGATCGCCCACATTTATGGATTGCATCATCAATCGTCGAGCGAGGTTTTCAGCCAGCCATCGCTATTATCTACCAGAATGGGACGAAGCCGAAAATCAAAGACGTTTTGGTCTTGGTAGCCGTTTTCCCGGTCATGGTCACAATTACGAATTATACGTCTCCCTATACAAAGAACTCAATCCTTATGGCATGGTGGAAAATCTCTCCACCGTGAAACAGGTAATTAAACGAGAGATAACCAGTCAATTAGACTACTCCTATCTCAATCAAGTCTGGCCGGAATTTCAGCAAACCCTACCCACCACAGAAAATATCGCCAGAGTTATCTGGCAAAGATTAGCACCCTATTTACCATTAGTCAAAATTCAACTATTTGAACACCCCGAATTGTGGGCAGAATATCAAGGAAAAGATATGGAAGCAACTTTAACCGTCAAAACCCATTTTAGCGCCGCCCATCGTTTGGCTTTACCGCAATTAACCCTCGAACAAAACTCGGAAATCTACGGCAAATGCGCTAGGGTAAACGGTCATGGCCATAATTATCACCTAGAAGTATCCGTGGCGGGGGAAATCGATCCCCGCACCGGTATGATTGTAGATCTAGGGGATTTACAAAAAGCGATCGATGAATTGGTAGTAGAACCCTTCGATCATACTTTTTTAAATAAGGATATTCCCTACTTTGCCGAAGTGGTTCCCACCGCGGAAAATATTGCCTTACATATCGCTCAACTATTAGGGGAACGGATCCGCCAATTAGGAGCCGAATTAGATAAAGTTAAACTGATTGAAAGTCCCAATAATTCTGCGGAAATCCACTGTCGTGGTTTGGTTCAAGCTCCCCGACAACTTCTAGAAAAAACCCTGACAGCCGTTTAATTGCCTGTTAGTTAAGGTGATTAGGGTGAGCATGGCTCACCCTGATGGATTTAATTAGGGCTTGCTGAATAAATCTAAAAACCTTGTTGGATAACGCTTTTAGACTTTTTTTGCCTCAAAAAGTGCCGACCTTTGGAGTGATTGGGGGGAAAATCCCTGGACTTTTTTCCTGAAAATTAGGTAATTGACCACATGAAAATGAGTAAAACCCCACACCCCACACCCCACACCCCACACCCTACCCCCAGGAAAAACTTTTTCACCAGACCCTAATTAAACCCTAGTTAAACACTTCTCGCCATCCTCGCTTTCCTTTGCTTTGGCGTAAGGGAGAGGCTAAATCGACAATTTTCTCGAGCAGTTTCGGGGCCAATTTTTGACACCAAAGAGCTAGATGACTTTGCCAACCGACGACAATTTCCGTTTTGTCCCTATTTAACCCGGTAATTAGGGTTTGGGCGACTTCTTCGGCGCTCATCGGTTTTAACCATCGAAATAACTGCAATTCTCGCACCATATCCGTATCGGTTAAAGAGGGTAAGAGGGTGACAACTTTGATGTTGTGTTCCCGTAATTCCGACCTGAGAGCTTGACTAAAACCCAAAATGGCAAATTTGGTGGCCGAGTAGGTAGCAAAGCTAGGAGCGGCAATTTTACCCATCATGCTGGAAACATTGACAATCGTTCCCTGTCCCCGAATTGCCATCCGGCGGGCAATTAAGCGAGTAACCGTGTACAGGGCCATCAGATTTAAAGATATTTCTGCTTGCACTTGCGAAAATTGCGAGCGTAGAAAGGGGGTTTGATGGGCAATACCGGCACAGTTAACGAGGATATCGATGCCGCGGCATTCTTGCCAAACGCGGATAATTGAAGGACTAACAAGGTCATTTTCGGTTAAATCTAGGGCTAAAGGTGTGGCAATGACCCCTAGGGACTCAATTTCTTTCGCTAGTTTTTCTAATCGCTCTTGATCTCTGGCAACAATCACAATTCTGCTTAAACCTTGTCGGGCCAATTCTAAGGCGATCGCTCGTCCAATACCCCGGGATGCCCCCGTGACTAGGGCAGTTTTTCCCTGTAATTTCATGATCAAACTCCTGTTTTAAGCAACAGTACGGGAATTTATTGGTTTTGCTTCTGAAATCTTTGATTTGTGCATCTATACCCTACATAGGGTTTGCTGAAAAAGCTTTTCCTGGGGGCAGGGTGTGGGGTGTGGGGTGTGGGGTGTGGGGTTTTACCCATTTTCAGGGGGTCAATTACCTAATTTTCAGGGAAAAAGTCCCGGAATTTTCCCCCCAATCACTCCAA
>NZ_JASJFB010000655.1:0-1552 GCF_030065455.1 Microcystis sp. M53602_WE12
CAAGTCCTTATCTGGCAACGTTTTTAGTCGATTTCTCGAAATACATAGCTGAAAATTTTTAAAAACGTCGTGCTTTGCTTACCTCATAAGCGATTAAAGGTAGCAAAAAAAGAATTAGATTCGGAGAATGAATCAGCCCTAGGGGCCGGGGGGGTCTTATCTCTTGCCTCGTCTCAACAAGCAATTTAAATGCGCGGACAGCTTACTGACGAATTTGTACCGGCATCACCAAATAGGTCATCTTTAAACCTCCCAAGGGGGTAAAAATAACCGGTTGGGTACTAGCATTTAACTGCATTTGGATATCATTATTAGGTAAAGCCTTCAAACCGTCCATCAAATATTTAACATTAAAGGCAATATCGCCACTTTCTCCCTGAATTTCCGCCGCCATGGACTCTTTGGCACTACCTAAATCGGGAGATTCCACCGCTAGGGATAAACGGTCATTTTCGCTATCGAGGCTAAACTTGACTAAATTATTCTTTTGGTCCGATAAAACCGCCACTAATTCCAAACAACGGATTAATTGTTTGCGGTCTAAAACCAAAGAGCGCTCGAAGGATTTAGGAATTAACTGATTATAAGTGGGATAGGCCCCTTCTAACTTACGACTGGTTAACCTCTGTTCCCCCATTTCAAAGATGACTTGAGAATCATCCACATGCAGAGTAATAGTCTCGATATTTTGTTTTGTTGACATCATTCTTTCCAATTCTCGCAGGGCCCGGGCCGGAATGGTGACATTAAAGCCACCAGAGGCACTTTCCACCTCCTCTAGGGGAGTTTGTACCACCGCTAAACGATGACCGTCTGTAGCGGCAAATTCTAGACAATCGACGGTTTTAGTTAAATGCACCCCCGTCAACACCTGTTTAGTTTCATCGCCACTAGCGGCAAACAATGCACCTTTTAGTCCCTCTGTCAAGGCAACTACAGGTAAATTAACAATTTCCCCATCGGCCACCGTGGGCAATTCTGGGAACTCATCGGCTTTCATGCCGCGAATTTGGAACTGTGCCGAGGCAGTTTTCAGGAAAGCGAGACTATGCTCCTCATCATTCTCGTTTTCTTCCACAGAGATGGTGATTTCCCCCTCTCCCAAACGAGAGACAATATCGTTAAGTAATTTTGCCGGCAGGGTAATCTTACCCCCTTCCACCACCTCGGCCCGAAAACTGGTGCGAATCCCTAAACTCAAATCAAAAGCAGTCAGGCTAATTTCGCCCTTTTCCTCATCGGCACAAAAGAGAACATTTCCCAACACCGGATGGGTAGGACGACTGGCAACGGCCCGACTAACTAGGGATAAATTGCTGTTGAGTTCGCTTTGACTACTGGTAAATTTCATCGAAAATTTTGGGTCTGAAACCCCGTCGTTCTACGACGGCTTTACTGTTAAATATTAGCACATTTACGAAATATATGCTAAAATGTGAGGTATGGAAAAAGCCTATTCGTTTCGATTTTACCCCACACCAACACAAGAGTCGCTATTGCGGCGCACATTGGGCTGTGTAAGATTAGTTTACAACAAAGCTCTCCACGAACG
>NZ_JASJFB010000784.1:0-7925 GCF_030065455.1 Microcystis sp. M53602_WE12
AATTCCCATAGTTGTGAGGTGCAGTGTCTTAGGTTTTGAGGAGTCAGTTATCAGTTATCAGTTATCAGTTATCAGTTATCAGTTATCAGTTATCAGTTATCAGTTATCAGTTATCAGTTATCAGTTATCAGTTAACTGAGAAAACTCCCCACACCCCACTTCCCATCACCCCACACCCCACACCCCACACCCCACACCCCACTTCCCCATTCCCCCACTTCCCCATTCCCCCACACCCCTGACTGATAAATGATTACTATTCATTGATAACTGATGCCAGGGCCTGACGGGCAATTTTTGTGACGTAGAGGGTGACGGCAACGGTGGCGATAAAACCGCTCAGGCGAATAGTCCATGGTAAAACTGGGTTAGTGGCTGGTGCCGAGGTCCCGATAGTGGCAAGACTGCCCGCTAAAGAGCCAATATAAACATACATTATCGTCCCCGGAATCATGCCTGCGGAACCTAGTAGATAATCTTTCAGGGAAACCCCGGTGACACCATAGGCATAATTGAGCAGATTAAAAGGAAATATGGGAGATAACCGGGTTAAAAGCACTATTTTTAAACCTTCTCTCCCTACAGCTTCATCGATAGCTTGAAATTTACTATTACCTTGAATTTTTTCCGCCACCCAACCCCTAGCCAGATAACGTCCCACCAGAAAAGCGACAGTAGCGCCGATAGTTGCCCCGATAAAGACGTAAAAAGAGCCTAAAACCAGGCCAAAAACCACACCAGCCCCTAAAGTCAGGATTGAACCTGGAAAAAAGGCCACAGTAGCTAGAATATAGATAATTATAAACGCGATCGCTCCCACGGCTCCCAAACTATCCACCCAAGTTAAGGCATGGAAAAGAATAGTTTGAGGATTAAAACCTGTGGAGGCACTGGATTCGAGGGCAAAAGCGGGGGGAGTAGTCAGGAGAAAAGTGCCGCTAAAGGCGATTAGCAGCGGCAAATAACGGCAAATAACCAGCTTTTTCCAGTTGCTGGACTGGGAAATAATCATCACAAGTCCCTAAAAAGAGAATAAAAGAGAGATTAAACTATAAAAGCGAATTAAATAGAACTAGGGGCTATTCTACCGTAGTTATCATTGTTTAGACCAGAAAGCCAATCCTGAAAATTCCCAGAAAATCCCCCTCTCTGGGAGAAGATAGGACGAGCAACAGCCCGGTAATTTTTGCTGTTTACTTGATAAGCTGAGAGGTATCTTAACTGCCTATCCTTAGATTAGCTAAATCTCCCCTAATCCCTTTACTTTTGCCTCTTGCCCCTTGCAAGAGTGCCTCTTGCCTCATCTCAATAAGCAATTTAAATGCGCGGGCAGCTTATTACACCTTGCCGTCTCTGGGGAAAAAATGTCACAATTAGAAATAATTAGCATTCGATATAGCAATTAATCTATGAAAATCCTCCCCAAGGTCAAAGCCCCTACCTTCCTGCAAATGGCACAATGGATCATTAATCCCGTAGCTTTTATGGAAAATGCCGCCCGCAAGCATGGCGATATTTTTAGCACAAAAGTGGGTTTAACTGTAGATAATTTTATCTTTGTCAGTAGTCCTTCGGCCCTACAACAAATTTTAACTAATGACCGTAAACAATTCTCGGCACCGGGGGAAGCCAATCGGATTATTGCCCCGATTATTGGTGATTATTCCGTCGTCATGTTAGACGGAGACATCCACAAAAAACGCCGTCAGCTTTTATTGCCACCTTTTCACGGGGAAAGAATGCGTTTCTACGGCGATTTAATCCGCGATATTACCCTGAGAGTAATGGCAGAATTGCCCCAAAATCAACCTTTTAAAGCCCGTTCAGCGACCACAGCGATTGCTTTACAAGTAATTATGGAGGCAGTTTTTGGAATTAGTCAAGGGGAACGTTATCAAACCCTGAAAAAAATTCTGGCTGAAATGCTCGATATATTTAACTCTCCGGTGATGGCTTCTTTGCTATTTTTCCCAATTTTGCGGGCTGATTTGGGTGCTTGGAGTCCCTGGGGAAAATACCAGCGTTCCCAAGAAAAAATTGATGATATTATCTATACAGAAATTGCCGAAAGAAAAGCTAATCCTAACCCCAATCGCACCGATATTTTATCACTACTGATGTCCGCCCGGGATGAAGAAGGCAACCCGATGAGCGATAAGGAATTGCGCGATGAATTAATGACCTTATTATTCGCCGGTCATGAAACCACAGCCACTTCTATGTCTTGGGCGCTCTACTGGACTCATCGCTATCCAGAAATTAAAGCAAAAATTCTCCAAGAAATAGCCACTTTAGGAGATAATCCTAACCCCATTGACATAACTCGATTACCCTATCTTTCGGCAGTTTGTTCGGAAACTTTACGCATTCATCCCGTGGGAATGTTAACTTTTCCGCGAGTAGTGGAAAAACCGGTAGAACTAGATGGTTATCCTTTAGAAAAAGGGACAATTCTTATGGGTTGTATTTATCTGGCCCACCACCGCGAGCAAACTTTCCCCGATTCCCATACTTTTAAACCGGAACGCTTTTTAGAAAAACAATTCACCCCCTACGAATATATGCCTTTTGGTGGTGGGGCGCGTCGTTGTATCGGGGAAGTTTTAGCTATCTACGAGATGAAAATCGCTATCGCCACAATTTTGGCTAATTATCAGTTAACTCTAGTTAATAATACCCCCGAAAAACCCAGTCGTCGCGGTGTCACCCTTGCTCCCTCGCGAGGAGTTCCCATGGTCTTAAAAGGACGACGGGAACCTCTGGTTACTGCCCCGATGCTCGCCGAAATTTCTTAAAAAAACTGACAAACTATTGTACAATCAGAGTTGTGGTATCCCATATCATAACTCTGCTTTTTTGTCAATAAAATTGGGGATAATTATGGTCTTAATTCGTTTAGCTAAATCCTGGCAAATTTCCGAAAATGAAGTTACTTCCGAAAGTGTTTATTTTAACCGTCGTCGCTTTTTACAGGGGTTAATCGGGGCAGGAATTGCGGGGAGTTCCCTATTATTAACTGCTTGTGGTAAATCCTCCTCCTCGGAAGCTTTAGAAAAAAGTTTACAATTACCTAAAATTGAAGGGTTCAGCAAGAATCCGCAGTTTTTAACGGTAAATCGCCCCATAGCTGCCGAAACTGTAGCGGGGAGATATAACAATTTTTATGAGTTCGGAGGGGGGAAAAATATCTGGTTAAAAGCGCAGAAATTACCGACGAATCCCTGGACGGTAGAAGTGGGAGGATTGGTAAAAAATCCCCAGACCTACGATATAGATACTATTAAAAAAACCTTTCCTCTCGAAGAAAGAATCTATCGTTTTCGTTGTGTGGAAGCTTGGTCAATGGTCTTACCTTGGCTGGGGTTTCCGATGAGTGCTTTAATTGCGGCAGTGGAACCAAAACCAGAAGCTAAATTCGTCCGTTTTACTTCCTTTTATAATCCAGAAATTACCCAGGGGCCAGGATTACATTTAGGAGCCTTACCATGGCCCTATACAGAAGGTTTAAGAATTGAAGAAATGGCCAACGAATTAGCTTTCTTTGCTGTGGGAATTTTCGGTCATGATTTACCGAAACAACAGGGCGCACCCTTGCGAATGGTTATTCCTTGGAAATACGGTTTTAAAGGAGCAAAATCGATAGTAAAAATTGAATTTACCGCCAAACAACCCGCCACCTACTGGAACACAATTGACGCTCACGAATACGATTTTGAGGCTAATGTCAACCCCAGTAAACCCCATCCCCGTTGGTCGCAAGCAACGGAGAAATTTATCGGCAGTAGAAGTGATTTATCTTGGGAAATTATCGAAACTCTGCCCTATAATGGCTACGGTGAATATGTGGCTAGTTTGTATAGTTAAGTTTTATGATTATCCCCGTTTTATTTAGTTTAAGTGAGTATTTATGGAAAATAAAACTCTGTACGAAGAAGACTTTTATCTCTGGATTAGAACTACTATTAATCAACTGCAAGCCAGACAGTTTGAGCGGGTAGATTTAGAGAATTTACTAGAGGAATTAGCAAGTATGGGAAGGAGTGAAAAGCGCACAATTAAAAGTCTGTTAACCCGATTATTAGAACATTTACTTAAGCTCAAATATTGGGCGGCAGAAAGAGAGAGAAACGAAGGTCACTGGAAGGGAGAGATTAGAACTTTTCGTCTCGATATATTAGATGAACTTAAAGATAGTCCTAGTCTGAAACCTTATCTTTTGGAAATTTTTGATGAATGTTATCTTTCAGCCCGAAAAAATGCCAGTGACCGCTCTCAATTACCCCTCGATACTTTCCCCGTTATTCCCATTGGTTCCCTTGAACAAATTCTCGATGAAGATTGGTTTCCTGCGGGCGATAATCTGGAAATATAGCCATCAGTTAGACTGCTCCATACTGCTCTAACAAAAAACAACTATCTCCCGATAGCGATCGCTAAAGGTCGAATAATTATAAATTTTTTTCAAGGGGTGCGGTCAGATCGAAGAATCATTGCTAGAATGAGCCTAATTGTCAGAAATTTAGTTAAACAAGGTTTTTGGCAATATGCTAATCTGGCTAACACGCTTTTGGGTGTGATATAGGGAAAAGTTCTGGCGATTGCGCCTAAATAGAGTGTTATACAGAAAGTTTCCGCATAATATGTAGTTAGGCAGACGCAATCCAATGTGTATCTTTTCTCACGACGTTCAACAGGTGTCCAACACGAAGATCTACGCTCGCCTGAATGGCGACCGTCAGCACTTAGTGTATGAGATGCGCCTAACGTCGGAATCCGACGTGGCGATGATCCTCCCGTTGCCAACTCAATTGCCGAGTACGGACCAAGTAAGTTTCGTAAACCTTTCTGGTTACGACGGCTTTTTTCGCGACATGGATCGATGCTTCCCGCAGCCGCTGGAAATGCGTAGCAAAGGCGTCGCTGTCGCGAGAGCGAGTCCTAGAAATCTCATGGTTCATCGAGTTGGCGCGTTTGACGCTTCGTTCGTACCCGCACTCGCGGATTTTCACAGACTTGATCTTCGATTTCGCCTTCCAGAGGATGTTTGGAAACAGCTGCCGCTTTACAGTGACTTTGGTTTTGCCGTCTTTCAGCTTCGATCTGGAGACATGCGGATCCATCCCATGGCATTGTCGTTTAGGACGCGGAATTCAACGGCCCTTTTCTTCCCGACTGCCCACGTCCATGATGGAAGCGTTCATCCCGTGGCGCAATTCGATCACTCCCTTTACGCACAGGCGGAGCGTCCCAATAACGTCGGAATCCGACGTGGCGATGATCCTCCCGTTGCCAACTCAATTGCCGAGTACGGACCAAGTAAGTTTCGTAAACCTTTCTGGTTACGACGGCTTTTTTCACGACATGGATCGATTTCTGAATGGGTGCACGGGTCAGTCCTGCCTTGCGACGTTATGAACTTCGGCAACTCTATCATGTCAGATAAGACGAAGGGTCTCGTTGATCCACTGACGCCTGTTGCCCGCTGCAAGTTGGCTGGCCCATTGCCAAACCGGGATACCTGGCTACCTGTGTAACCGCTGGCTAACCGATCGTTGCAGCTGCCGATGCCGCGAGCGTCACTTTGCTCCTAGACATGGCAGTGCGATGCCGAAGGCACTGCGTAGCAGTACGCAATCGCCGTAGGGTGCGTTCCCTAATGTGGCTCCTACTGCTCCAGCGATCGATTTTGGGGAACGCACCATGCCCATTGATTGAAGCTGTGGTCTAAATTTGATCGCCGATCTTGTAGTACGGGGCCTGGTGATACTGAATTGCCAGATATTGGAGTTCACTACTGGCTAGATGCAGGAACGAGGCTGAAATACATTTTGAAAGTCTGGGTTGAGGATTAAAGAGCTTGCGAATTAGTAGTCAGGGTGGGCGTTTGCTCACCTTGCTTTTTCATGCGGTAATATGGAATGAGATGGTGAAAGACTGAGACTATAGCTATGACGCTCGCATCTAATGGAAAAACTGATATCATTCGTACAGAGCGAGGACTGACGATCGCAGGAACCCGCATCACCCTCTACGATGTGATGGATTATGTGACTGCTCAATATCCACCTAAGTTCATTCAGGGATTATTTGATCTGACGGAAGAGCAAATTAACACTGCCCTGGCTTATATTGAGGCTCATCGTGCGGATGTAGAGGCTGAGTACCAGCAAGTTCTCAAAGAAGCTGAAGAACTCCGACAATATTATGAAGAGCAAAATCGTGAGCGAGTTGCCCGTATTGCTGCGCAACCACCTAAGCCAGGCTCCGAGGCTGCTTGGGAAAAGCTTCGAGTGGCTAAGGCAAAGCGTGAGTCGAAAGTATGATTTTTTTGATTGATCACAATCTCAAAGGTCATGCCTTGGTTTTCTTTGGTGCGATCGCAACTCAGGGCTGGCTTGATATCGTCCCGATGCAGTTCGTCACCTTTGCAGAGATGGATTTGTCGATCAACAGTGATGACAGGACGGTTTGGCGACTTGCTCAAGAGAATCAGATGATTTTGCTTACCGCTAATCGCAGTATGGAAGGGAAAGATTCCCTAGAGCAGGTCCTGCGTGAAGAAAATACCTCAGAGTCATTGCCTGTGATCACCGTTAGCAATGCTGATCGGCTTTTGAATGATTCCGAATATCGAGGTCGGTGTGTTGAAAGTCTTGTTGAAATTGTGCTTGATATTGATACCTATCGAGGCGCAAGACGCATTTTTATTCCGTGACGCGCCGAATGCTAGAGCCGTTGAAGTCTATCTGTAGGGACACGGCATAACGGGGTCTTTATACTGAATCGGTTTTTAATAGCATGATTAACTGCCAATCCAACTTGAAAAACCCGCTCCCTTCTCCCCACTGCTGTAACAAAAAACAACTATCCCCCGATAGCGATCGCTAAAGGTCGAATAATTGTAAATTTTTGTCAATGGGTGCGGTCAGATCGAAGAATCATCGCTAGAATGAGCCTAATTGTCAGGAATTTAGTTAACCAAGGTTTTTGGCAATAGGCTAATCTGGCTAACACGCTTTTGGTCGTGATATAGGGAAAAGTTCCGGCGATTGCGCCTAAATGGGGTGATATACAGAAAGTTGACCCATATCGTTACCCCAGAGAGTGTTATAGAGAAAGTTGACCTATAATATGTAGTTATGTTTTCAAGAGAAGAGAAGAAATGTTATCAACACTTCTAAGTAAAGCTGTACAAAAAGCTCAAGAACTACCAGAAGCAATTCAAGACGAACTGGCAGAGCAGTTTATTGAAGACATCGAAAATGAAATCAAATGGCAAGAAACATTATCTAAACCCCAAGACAGCTTAATTCTCAAAGAACTTGCTCAGAAAGCTATTGCGGATTCAGAAAACGGACAGACTGAAGAAATGGGATTTGATGAGCTATGAAGTCGGAACTAAATCCAGATTTCGTCGGCTTATTTCAACAGCTACCAGACAGAGTGAAAAGAACAGCCAGAAAAAATTACAAGTTATGGCAAGATAACCCAAGCCATCCAAGCTTAGAATTTAAGGAGGTCAATCAAGAAGACCAGATCTGGTCAATCAGAGTCGGTATAGGTTGGAGAGCGCTAGGAAGAATCAAGAGTAAGAATGTAATTGTTTGGTTTTGGATAGGCTCTCACGCAGAGTATGACAAATTGTTAAAGAAGTTGTGAACCAAGAAACATAACAAATCACCGCACCCGAAATAATAGTGAAATTTTGTGATAAAGTGCAGTCATATCTAAGAATCTTTGCTATAATTACGCAAAGCTTTTGTGATAAGTTTCCTTAAAGGAGATTGTGGCTCTTCGGGAATTGTTATGCAAATAATTAACTTAAAATAAAATTCGATGAGAGCAACTACGCTCAAAAGTAGCTGAAATTCATACAGGAAAGGACTTAAGGCACAAATAGGTTAATACCAAAAGATAGACAATTG
>NZ_JASJFB010000594.1:0-1496 GCF_030065455.1 Microcystis sp. M53602_WE12
ATGAGATAAAAGTTAGCGATAGCGCAACGCACCAATCCCAGTTAAGTAGGTAGGCGTTAAAAGTTGTCAGATCCCCCCGCCTATCGGCACCCCCCTTATCAAGGCTATCCATTAGTCACATCTTTCTTAACATAAAATTTGACAAAAAGAGAAAAGTCTGCAAGATGGCTCAAGGGGGTTCTATGGGGGGACTAATTTGATGAGATAGTTTCCAAGTCTGGCTGATATCATGTTACCTTCGCAGTCCCAACCAAATAGTTTTAACACCTGGTTCACCGTCGCCTTTTCTACCTAAAAAACCCCCAAGAGAAGCAATCATTCTGACCGCTTCTGGCCAAGGAGGGCGGCTTTTCAGGTGGCGGACCCTTTTTATGAATAGTGGCACACAAAGGGGAGCATCTCACCTTTGTAACCCCTAAATCAGGTTTTTATGTCAAGCTATTTTGAAAGCCTTGCTAGAAAACAGTTTTAGGGATAAGTATAATTACGCACTTGCATAAATGAGATGCTCCCCACACAAAAGAGATTAGGATTAATCCCATCGCTGAGAGTAAATATCAAGTGGAGTTATTGGGGTTGGATGTGTTTGACCCGGTTACAATGAAAGTGGACTCAGAACCGGGTAAGAATGTCCCCGCTTGGTTTCTCGATACTGACTACAACGGCCTATGTTTCCACGTCAATCAGGCATTTTTCCCCGTACCGGCACTTGGGATTCGATTAAGAAAGCTTTAAAGGGAACCTATGAGGAATCAGTCTGGGAACATCTAGCAGGGACAACCAGCGCACCTTTTGCAGTGGGAGAACATCGGCAAATTGCCGTTAAAGTAATTGATGACCGGGGGAATGAGTTGTTAGTGGTTAAGAGTTTAAATTAGCAGAATTAAAGAAAGTAAAACTAATATGAATGCTTACAAAAAATATGTGACAATTGAGCGATCACATCAGTTAATTTTATCCGATTTACCCTTTCGATCCAGTCAAAGAGTAGAAATTATTATTTTAGGCGAAGATAGTCAGGAAACTAACCATCAATTAGAGGAGTTACGGCAAAAAATTGATAGTGCAACCGAGCAAATTTTAGCGGGTAATGTAACCGATGGGGAATTAGTTTTTGAGCAGTTAAAAACAAGATTAAGAGAAGAATATGGCTTAAAATAATGGCAATTTATCAATTCTCCCAAGAGGCAATTAATGATCCGGGGTCAGCGCATCTCAAACGCCATTGACAATTGACCAATTTTGTTATCCGTTTGCTGTGTGAGCATTTCAAGCCCACATTCCGCACCCTCAACTGTCACATAAGCTGTCCCCCTCCAGAGACTTGAGTAAAAATACTTAGCTGGTCAAGGTTTTCTCGGTGGCCGCTAGGGGGGTCTTGAGACCCCTAATTAGGGTCTGCTGAAAAAGTTTTTCGTGGGGACAGGGTGTGGGGTGTGGGGTGTGGGGTGTAGGGTTTTACCGATTCTCATCTGGTCAATTACCTAATTTTCAGA
>NZ_JASJFB010000576.1:0-1911 GCF_030065455.1 Microcystis sp. M53602_WE12
GCACTAATTAGAGAAGATGCAAGGGTGATGCAAGGGTGATGCAAGGGTTTTAAGAGATTCTAGCAGATTTAAGTGCATTTGGGAAGCTCTCAATCAAGCTAAAAGCCCTTTCCTGTAAGGTTTTTAGATTTATTCAGCAAACCCTACCTAAGCAAAATTAATTACACATATCTAACCCCCCCTTGCCTCTTGCCTCTTGCCTTTTGCCTTTCTTCACTAGGAAATTTATTTTGCACGACTACTTAGCATGGTTTGCTGTTTGGTTGGTTTCCTTTTTAATTTTATCAGCTAATTTCAACGGGCTGGATATACCATTAATTCGAGATGAACGAGGTTATGCTTTACCCTGTGATTATATTCGTTATAATCCTATGCGGTAGGGGTTTTATTTAAAATCCCAAGATCGCCCTGTCCGTATCTATTGGTTGATTGATGAAGGTTTTTATCGCTCTGATTTGGGTACGATAACAATTCCTGACAGTATGGGCAATGAATGATGCGGGAGATGTTAGGGCAATGTAAGGCATCGCAATTTGGATTTAAGTGTTTTGAAAAAGCAAAAGGTGCATGGGATGTATCCTACGTGATTGGCGATCGCACTATCTACCCAAGCGAAGAAGGGGCTTTTAACCCCTCTTAAAAATTGCATTATAATTTATGTCGTAATGGATATTAAGCGTTAACCAATTGCTGTGCTAATTTCTTTAATCGCTCTTTTCCGCCACAATGATTTAGATAATGGTCTGCTGCACGAGATAATGCTGTGAGATTAGCTTCATCTGCCTGAAATGTGGAAATATCGGAAGTAATGACAGGCTGGATACGTTTATAATTATCCTTCAACAGTTTTTTTGCGGTATAGTCTGTGACATCGGAGGAGCCATCTGAAAATACATCCATTAGTGGAATTTGATTATGAATGTTAACCCAATCAAATCCGCCCCAAGTTGTTGCTTCTTCTGCACTAATACGACGATTAACTTGTCCTGTCCCAAACGAGGCTACGAAAATTTTATCTAGTGGTTTACCATTTTCAATTGCTTCAGCGATCGCGCATAGGGCAGGATTATTGGCGACAACTCCTCCATCAATTAACGGAATACACTTTTCGTCAGAATGTTGAGGTATTGTTGTTGTTTTCTTTATTAAGTCGCCTCGACGAATTCTGTCATTATCTGGACGATCATAGTCTGTTAAAGCGTCTAAATAGGCTTTATCTTTCAGCAGATAACCCGCAAAAGCGACGGGAGCGGCAGAAGAGGAACGGCAGACTTGCCACACGGGAAGAGTTGCATATCTTGCTTTATATTTAGCGTCTTCTAATTTCTTTTTATCTAATTGTTCTGAAGTGTAGTTTGTAGTATCTTCGTTGTGTTGAACCGTACCTCGACTGACAAAAATTACGGCTTCTCGATTATAGGTATCGTAACTGGTTACTAGAGTCGGTTTTGGTAAGTCTTTAAAGAGCAAAGTTTCAGGAAAAATGTTTGGTTTCTTAAGAACATTTTCTAATCCTTCTTCTTCAAAGAGGGGAAGGGAAGGATCTTTTTCTTTGATTCGTCGCCATACTTCTGGCCATACGTTGGAGAATTTTTTTAGGTCTAGCTCTTTGAAAATGGTTTGACCATGTTCGTTATAAAACCCTAAAATTTGTGTGGCGGTCATTCCATTGGCAAGGCCACAGGCAATGATGCTTCCTGTTGAAGTTCCCGCGAAGAAATCAGGTTCTTCGTTACTTGGTATGGTTCAATAGGGGGGCATAAATCGACTAAATCCTTATCTGGCAAGAGACTTAATTGATTAGTTCGCTCTAGAGCAAAAACAATTGACAAAAATCGCCAAATGCCTTTCTAAATAAGGGTTCCATCCCTTGTAATCCTCGTCCATTGCATAACACAAACCGAAGAGCCA
>NZ_JASJFB010000167.1:0-3056 GCF_030065455.1 Microcystis sp. M53602_WE12
ACTCCCTCCCCGACTATCTAAGCGTTTCTGTACTTCCTCTGGATTTTCTCTAATTTGCTTTAGGTCTAACATGGTAAGTGGGTGGGTGGAATTAAATATAAGATGAACGGAGAACGTAGGTTGGGTTGAAGCATGAAACCCGACGCCCGCTCATGTTACGCTACCGCTAACCCATCCTACAAATAATTGTGCCTCCCTACTTACAAGTCAGTAAAAAATAAAAATTAAGTGGGGGAGTCGGGGAATTGGCAGCCTGAGGGGAAATGTTGTCAACTGCTAACCAATCGTCAATAATAACTCAAAACATAACTAAAATATCGGTTAAAAGCCGCCGGTAAAATTAGCGGTATATTGAATTGTGGTGTTTGGAGTAAGTCTCATGCTCAAGTATCTGCCTGTTAAATTCCTGCGTTTTTTAGCGATTAGCTGTCTTGTAACGTTAATTTCTCTAGGATTTGACCGTTTACACCCCGTTAAAGCTAATCCCACCCTCATAGCTCAAAATGCTTGGGCCGGGGCCTCCTTCCCCGTGGAAAACTTTCAAACCTATACCTCTGGTTTCGGTTATCGTTCCTCTCCCATGGATGGCAGTCAACAATTTCATGCCGGGTTAGATCTGGCCGCACCCTTGGGCAGTTATATTCGCAATTGGTGGACCGGCAGAATCGTCGAGTTATCGGATCATACAGGCTGTGGCACCATGATTAAGATGCAATCCGGTCAATGGACACATATTTATTGTCATCTCATGGGTTCGGTTCAATCCGATAGCCGCGGTACTTTTTTGATTGATAGGTCAGGGGGAATCGTCCTTACTCTCGGTCAGGATATACCGGCAGGGGCCCGCATGGCTAGAGTGGGAATGAGCGGACGCACCACCGGACCACACCTGCACTGGGGACTGATGTACGGCAATCAATACGTTGACCCCGCTTTGGTTTTAAATGCTATGTACGGTTCTAATCCTTCGGGTAATAGTTAAGATATCCTGCAAAAATCAAAAATCTTCCCTTAGGTGAGGAGACTCCGAGGCGGTCGAGAGGAGACAGAGGAGTAGAAAAAAGACAATAGACAAGTATTATATCAATAAAGCCCACAATTCTGACTACTGGCTACTGGCTACTGACTCCTAACTCTCAGGACAATTTGTGATTTTTACAAGAGGTTCAATGAATAACGAGGGACACTGCTAAAATTAAGCTGATCGATTCAGGTATATCCAGATAAAATGCGAATATTAACCCTTGTACCGGGAGGAATTAGCAATCAACTGCTGTTTTTTCCCACTCTAGAAACCCTCCAGCAAACTTACCCCCAAAGCAGCATTGATGTTTTGGTCGAACCTAGAGCAAAGGCTGCCTATCGTCTCTGTCCCCAGGTTAGGGAAGTGCTTTTATTTGACTATCGAGATCAGTACGGATTAGCGGATTATTTAAATATTTTGGGAGTAATTCGGGACCGGGAGTACGAAATCGCCATTAGTCTCACCAATCGTCCTGCTATCAACCTTTTACTCTGGTTAAATGGTGTTCTTAACCGTATAGGCTATGAAAATAATGGCAGCTGGTTCTTATCGCAACAAGTACCCCAGCCAACGGAAGGCTATCTAGCGGATAATTATCACGCACTGGTCAAAGGGTTAAAGATTGCCGCACCCTGTCCACCTTTAAAAATAACATTGAATCGGGATGATATCGATTGGGCCCAAATGGAGCAGCAACGCCTCAATATCAAGGATAGCGGCTATATTCTCCTCTACGCCGGCGGTAGCGATCTCAGCATCAGCCAAGGACTGGAAACGCTTTATCCCCTAGAGAGTTGGCTAGAAATTATCCAAGGCATTCGCCATCAACAACCGGAGTTGCCAATTGTCGCAATCCAGGGAGAACTAGATGAAGCTTGGGTTTTAGCCCTCAAAGCCATGGATAATAACTTAAAAGTGTCCAGAACGGCCGATATCGGTAAAATGGCGGCCATGATCGCCGGTGCTAATTTATTGTTAGCTACCGAAAGTGTCCCTTTACAGTTAGCCGTGGCCGTGGGAACCTATACCCTCTCTCTGCTGGTTCCTTCGTTGTCTAAGAGAGTTTTACCGAGTGGGGGAGAGCTACATCGATATATTGAAGCTAATACGGGAAAAGTCGCCGATATTACCCCCGAAACTGTCCTGAAAAAGATTTGGGGCCAGTAAAAAATCGGGTTTTGATCGCTTTTCTCTGGGATCGAAACCCGAAAAAAAATCAGCATCAAAGCTCAATTTTGCGATTGAGATAACTGACTTTTCAAGGATTCTAGGGAGGCCCAACGACCATCGATGGCAGTATTTTCTGGAAGAAAAAAATCGGGTGGTTGACAATTGGCTCCGCAGAGTTGACGGGGGGGTAAAGTTAGACATAACTGCTCGTATAACCACATTTGCGGGTCAAAATCCCCGTTAGGATCGAGGGTTTCCGAGAGGTCTTCGTAGGCTATTTCTCGCTCTAGAGGATAGGAGCTATCGTAGTCTTTATTTTTGTCTAGCCAGATTAATTCGGAAGTGTTTAATTGCAGACGATGATTATATTGTTGTAAACAGCGATCGCAGGTTAAAGTGACGATGGTTTCCGCTTTCACCGATACTTCCAAAAAATTGCCCCCATGTCTAACCAACAAGGTTCCCCGCACCGGTGTCAAGGTTTCTAGACCGGGGATAAAATTATCGGTGATAATCACTCTTTGTCGATCAGGAGATTTGAGGAGGTGGGGGATAAAAATAGTTTCCATAGATAACTCCTGTATCATTTATCGGGTGTCAACTGCGTTAGCGAGTAACGCCACCATAATTGCTCGGTGACAATCTTTCCTTTATCAGCTTATCGCAGCCCTCGCCTCTAGAGACATAGACCAGTCCTAGACTTTGGGGTGTAGGGTGTAGGGTGTGGGGTGTGGGGTGTGGGGTGTAGGGTGTGGGGTGTAGGGTGTGGGGAGAACAAAGCTGCCTCTTGCCTCTTGCCTCTTGCCTCTTGCCTCTTGCCTCTTGCCTCTTGCCTCTTGCCTCTTGCCTCTTGCCTTTTGCC
>NZ_JASJFB010000180.1:0-12135 GCF_030065455.1 Microcystis sp. M53602_WE12
AGAGGTTATTCTCCTCGTAGGTCTCGATGATCTTTTGTCGCAAGTCTAAAGAATAGGGCTTCATCGGGTCGTGGCTCCTGCCTAGGTCTATAATTTATTGTCCTCTTCTATTGTACCTCATGCAAGTGCATACCGCTATATCAACCTCTGCTGTCCAGATAGGAACCTCCTCTCCCCACTGTTTCAGCAACCAGGACGCTGACAGCCTTATCTGTGCTTTTTCCTTCTCATTTTCGAGTAAATTTCTCAACTTTTCTCGGCTTAAAAATGATTTGTTAGTTGCTTCTTTTTCTAAAGCTTGACAGTCTAAATCATCAATATCTGGCCTTCTCATATAAGAACGCAACTCCTCCTGGCTACTAGCTTGGAGAAACTCTTTAGCCAATTGCTTAGTCCCCACCGTGTCTTGATATTCTTGCAGAATTTTCTCTGCATCTGCTAACTTGTCACCCGACCACAAATAATACTGGGATTTGTGACTTTTTTGCCAATTTCGGGCATCTTCATACACTTGTTTGGCTAATTCTCTACCCTTGCGAGTTTCGGTTCGCCACAGATTCAGGTTGTCCCACTTTTCAATTAAAGCTTCATGGGCCAAATCTACCCAAGCTTCTTCTTCTCGTTCAGTTTTTCCCGTTACTAAAAGGCGACCTTTTACTAATCCTTGTTTTCCTTCAATCAGTTCTTTTAAAACTTTTTTTCCTTCTCGATTATCTCCAGCTAAAGACAAGATAAAGGCTTTCGGTTGACGCAATCTGGTATCTTTTTCCCCATCTCCTATTTGCAGAAGATTCAAGAAAATTCGCTTGATTAAAGTTTTCTCGTCTTCCGTTCGCTCCTGCTGCGGTGAGTCTTTTTCATAATCCCTGTAGTGGTAAACTTTATCTGCATGACAATTTAACTCTCCTACTATCCCACCTATCGCCTGGTAAGCATCTAAAGTAACCTGATACTTTGCTTCATCTCGCCTCTGCCAAAGCTGGGTTAAAGCAAACTCTAATAATGGTAAAAATCCGGGTTCTTGTTTAATATCTTCAAGGATTTTATTGAGCAATTCTTTCGTAACTTCATAGCCTTGCAGTTTGGCTGGTTCGGTGATAGCTTCTAGCAAATCTAATCCCCTTAGACCTGGCAGGTATTCGGCGTTATTTTGAATCAATTTTCGCAAAGAATCGTAACGCAAACAGGGTTCAATGAAATCCGCCCTCATGGTAGCGACAACTGCCAGAGGAGAGTCTGGAATTGTGGCAACTTGAGTAATCAATTCAATAAAGCGCGAGCGCTCGCGCTCGCGCTCTTTCTCTGGATCAAAAGTGAATAATTCCTCAAATTGATCTACCACCAGCAAGAATTTGTGTTCGCGGGGAAAAAGTTCTAATAGCGGGTTTAAGCCTTCGCTGGCTGGATTATTGATACATTCATCCAGCAATTTTTCGCAATCTGGAAAATAGGATAACAGTAGGCTTTCTAACTTTGACAACGGCTTAAATCCAGGCTTGATCGGTTCGAGAATGTGCCATCCTAATTCTTCCAACCAGGGTATCAATCCCGCCAGAACTACCGAAGATTTACCACTTCCAGAAGCACCAATCAGAGGGACAAAATTTAGCCGATCCAGCTTAGATTTGATGTCTTCTACTACTCGCTTGCGTCCGAAGAAAAATGGGCGTTCTTTCTTAGTAAACGCCAGCAATCCTTGATAGGGACAGCGCAATTCTCCCTTCTCATCTAGTAACGGTTTCACTTCTTTAACTTGAGGTTGCGCCCCATATTTGACCAGAATTAGCGATCGCCCAACTCCCATGCGAATCGGTTCTTGACCCTTCCCTCGCAATTCCCGCGAAACAAAATCAAACAGGCGATCGACACTAATTTCTCCCGTTTTTGGGTCCGCCTCTTTTTGGGACAATCCCTTCAGTAAAGCGGCGGTGAACAAACTGTATTCCTCATCTTGCCAAGCTTGCTGTTGTGACCGACAGGCGGCGATCAGGTAGTAATCTTGCTTCTCCTTAAACGCTGAGAGGCTAGGTTCCAGCAAAGTGCGATTTTCCGGATTTTCGGGCAATAACGCCCCTGCAACGCAACAGTCTAGCATTACCACCAGATTACTCAAACTAGAACGCCGTAATAAAGGATTGAGTTCTCGGTCTAAAGAAATGGCATTTTTGCCGTCGGGTTGGCTATCGGAGGTGGCGAGATAGGCTTCCCCGTCACCGATGCGATTGATCAGGCGAAACCCGTGTCCTGAAAAGTAGATCAAGACTTCTTGATTTTTGGTCTGCTCTCCCGATAAGATTTGCTTTAAGGCTTGCAAGACTTCATTCCCCGTTACCTTTCCTGGAACAACTTCGTAGCGTTTTTCTGCGGCAATCCAGCGATTGGGTAGGCGTTCTACATTCTCAAATGTCTTGGTATTCTCCAAGAATTGAGCAACAGCTTCTGCATCTTGGGCGGGTTTGCTCAAAGATGGCAGGGAATCGTAATCGTTAATGCCGATGACGAGGGCGTACCAAACCATAGACAGTCAGCAAGGGATAGAAATATTTTTTATATTAGGTTATTTTTTGGTAAACTGCAAGGAAAGCATAGGCCCTCCCTTAGATGACCTTTTCGGCTCTTCTCGACTTTGTGTGATAATTTTTGCTTATGGAATCGTGAAATGCTTACTGGGCAAGACTTTTAGGACTATTTTGCTGATATTCTATCAGTATAGACCCCGTTTCCACACAGAAACCAGAAGAGCCCCTTTTCTTATCACCACAAGTATGGGAGAGCCAAGAAATAGTTAAGAAAAAAGTTAATTTTCAATTTTTGCATTATTTATGACTCGACTAACTCCGATCCAAATTGACGAAAACACTCTAATTTATATAGAGTCCACCGATGACCTGGAAATTCCGACCGAGACATTAAAAACCGAGGGAAGAGTTGCTAAAGGGGTAATTAATGTACCAGATAAACAGCAAATTTTACAGAATTTTCAGACAATTGAAGATACAATTCGTACTTACACTACTTACACTTTAAACGCTTTTCGCAATTTAGCCATTGCCAACATTGAGGAAGTCACTTTACAATTTGGTGTGGAAATCGGCGGTGAGGTAGGAATCCCTTATATTACCAAAGGAACCGCTAAAAGTAATTTAAATATTACGGTTAAGTGTACCTTTCCTAAGCCGCCGAACTCGTCTGATTGATGGTTCAATCTTTAACGTTTTCTGGTTTTTCCATATATTCCCAAAATAAGAGAGCCAAATAATCTTGATTAAGGTCTCTGGTCTTGATTTTGGGGATAACTGGGGAATAGATCTCTGGGGAAATCCTCGGCACTTAAACAGGTTTGTAAAGCTTGGGAGGGATTATTTTTGTCCACATCACGACTGACAGCGATAACGCACTCGGAAAAGCGACCGGGTAATAAACTTTGACGACAGGAATCTAAAACCTGTCTAGAAATCCCTAATTTATCAGGTTCCTTGGCTGTTTCGGTTTGTTTGAGGGAATTAGTGGCAAATAAGGGGGCAGCGCGATGGATATCGACTACACAATTACCTAGGTCAATAGGACGACGCACTTGAAAACAAGCTTGCAGGGCCAGATTACCATCGATCGGGGTTTTGGATTTAATCATCACCACACACCGGGATAATTCTTTAGGAATTAATGCTTCTGAACAAGCGGTGGCGGCATCTTCGGGACTGACTCCCGTGCCGACAATCTGACTGATACAGGCACTGAATTGATTATTGTTGCCAAATGCGATCGCTGTTCGGTTCATTTCTACTAAGCCAAGGGAAATAGTAGCGATCGCGCTCCAACTAGCAATTTTTTTAATATGGTTTTTCATCGTTCGCTCACACCGAGGATTTTAAGGCTAACTGGCCTTGATTTTAACAGATTCACGGGCAATGGGGGAATGGGGAGATGGGGAGATGGGGAGATGGGGAGATGGGGAGATGGGGTAGGGTTGATTCATGAATCAACCCTACCTTGAATCAACCCTAGGGAGATGGGGGGATAGGGAATGGGGGAATTCAACTAATACCCCAAAACCCTAAAACCCCAACCCCTAACACCCAAGGATCAAAATTAGTATTCTGGTACAGTGGAATCGACTTCGCGACTCCAGGCACTGATGCCACCTTTGACGTTAATTCCTTCGATACCTGCCTCTTTGAGGATAGCGAGGGCCTTAGCGGAACGTCCCCCCATCTTACAATGGGCGATGAGACGATAACCGTTGACTAATTCCTTAATTTTGGGAATTGCCGCACCATTCTCGATATCGGGTAGGGGAATTAACACCGAGTTGGGGATATTAGCGATTTGGTACTCGTTGGGATTACGCACATCGATGAGAATGTAATCATTGGCATTGCTGTCAATTAGTGCTTTTAACTCTACTACGGTCATTTCTGTCATTTTTTGCTGTTCTGCTGCTTCTTGTGCCTTCGCTTGCGGGATACCGCAGAATTGTTCGTAATCAATTAATTTTTCAATGACGGGACGGATGGGATTCGGGCGCAATTTTAACTCACGGAATTTCATTTCCCAAGCATTGTAAAGCAGTAAACGACCACTAAGGGTATCCGGTGCGCCGAGGATAATTTTAATGGCTTCTGTGGCTTGAATTGTGCCGATTACTCCGGGTAAAACTCCTAAAACACCGCCTTCCGCACAGGAGGGAACCATCCCCGGTGGTGGCGGTTCGGGATAGAGATCGCGGTAGTTGGGACCGCCTTGGTAGTTAAAAACGGTTGCTTGTCCTTCAAAGCGGAAAATTGAGCCATAAACGTTGGGTTTGTCGAGAAGAACACAAGCATCATTAGTCAGATAACGGGTGGGGAAATTATCCGTCCCGTCGATGACTACATCATAGGGGGCTAAAATGTCAAGGGCATTTTCGGAACTTATGCGGGTTTCGTACAAATCCACCTGACAATAGGGGTTAATTTCTAGAATTCTGTCCTTAGCGGAAACAATTTTCGGTTTACCTACCCAAGAAGTGCCGTGAATAATTTGACGTTGCAGATTGGAACTATCGACGATATCGAAGTCAACAATACCGATTCTACCGATGCCAGCCGCCGCTAGATAGAGTAAAAGCGGGGAACCGAGTCCCCCGGTGCCGATGCAGAGAACACTGGCGGCTTTTAGTTTTTTTTGACCTTCTAAGCCCACTTCGGGCAGAATAATGTGTCGAGAGTAGCGTTGAACCTCCTCTTTGGAAAGTTCGATCGCCGCGAGATTAGGATTTAGCATAGATTGGGTAAATAGTGAAACCTCACTCGATTCGGGCTAGAATTTCGTCTCAGCACGGTTTAGAGACAAAAATCAGGAAGACTCGATCGCTTCCTGGATTTTTAATTCTTTCTATGCCTATGATAGTGTGAGGGTCTGGCTCCGTGTTGTTAATATTAGTTAACTTTCCCCTGCTACTTGGGCGCGGTATTCACTAGCGGAGAGGGTATCAGCCAAGGCAGTATCGGGATTTTCTACCCGCACTTTTAATAACCAACCCTCCCCGTGGGGATCATCGGCAATTAATTCGGGGGAGTCAATCATCGCTTGATTGCGATCGACTACGGTCCCCGAGACGGGAGGATAAAGATCTTCTACCGCTTTTACCGATTCGATCGTGCCGAAACTACTACCTACTTCCAGCGCCTCTCCCAATTCGGGCAATTCTAGAAACACGATATCACCCAATTGATCGACGGCAAAAGCACTAATTCCCAAGGTAGCGATTTCACCTTCGAGTCTGACGTATTCGTGGGTTTCTAGGTATCTCAAATCCTCGGGATATTCCAGTTCCATCGTCTGTCTCTAAATATTTACAGCATCAGTTAGTTTACTAGATCTCTTGGGGAAAATGTTCATCGGCTAGGGCTGTTTTATTGCCGATCGCTGCCTAGGGTTTGGTGAAAAAGTTTTTCCTGGTGGCAGGGTGTGGGGTGTGGGGTGTGGGGTGTAGGGTTTTACCGATTTTGAGGAGGTCAATTACCTAATTTTCAGGGAAAAAGTCCCTAAAATTTTCCCCCCATCACTCCAAGGGTCGGCACTTTTTGAGGGAAAAAAAGTCTGAAAACCTTATCCAACCAAGTTTTTAGATTTATTCAGCCAACCCTACCTAGACAAAATTAATTACACCGATCGAACCCTGATTAAACAGCTAGAATTGGTCTAGGTTGATCGGGGAACACCGGAACACTGGAACAATAACCGGTTTAAATACCTCCTAGCCTACTTAAGTAGGGAGGCACAATTATTTGTAGGATGGGTTAGCGGTAGCGTAACCCATGCGGGCGTTGGGTTTCATGCTTCAACCCAACCTACGTTCATCTTATATTTAATTCCACCCACCCACTTATGTTAAATTCCATCTTAGAGCCTCGTGGTGGCGAACATCAAACCATAAGAGCCTTTTTTGAGCCAAAAAACATCGCTGTGGTGGGATTTAATCGCCAAAATCCCCAACTCGATCGCACTCTTTTAAATAATCTCCATCATAATCCCGGTCAGCACCGTCTTTATCTAGTTAATCCTCACCCCGAAAACTGGCTCGATCTTCCCAGCTATAGCAGTTTACCAGATATCCAGGCGGCGATCGATCTGGTAATTATCACCGCCCCCGCTCCCGAAATTCCCGCTATTATCGCCCAATCTGTCGAAAAACAGGTTAAATGCGCCCTGATTCTCTCCACGGGTTTTCGGGAAACCGGCCAGATGGGGGAAAATTTACTCAGGGAAATTAAAGCGATCGCTGGTCAAAAATTACGCATCATCGGTCCCCATAGCTCAGGAATCTGCAATATAAGACAAAATCTTAACGCCACCTTTTCCCCCATCCTGCCGAAAACCGGTTCAATTGCCCTGATTAGTCAAAGTGGCGCGATCGCTGCTGCCGTGCTTGATTGGAGTTTAAGCGAAAATGTCGGTTTTAGTCACTTTATCTCCCTCGGAGTCCTTTTAGATGTGGATTGGGGCGAATTACTCTATTATTTGGGAGACGATCCCCAAACCAAAAGCATCGTTATCTACTTGGAATCCCTGAATAATGCCCGCTCTTTTCTGTCCTCAGCCCGAGAAGTTGCCCTAAATAAACCAATTATCGCCATTAGTCGCCACAGTACCGACTTTGACCCCACTTCTCTTTCCCATGCTGGCAAATTGACCAGCGATCAGCTAACTCTCTCCGCTGCCTTTGCTCGCTGTGGCATCGTGGAAGTACAAAGACTGGCCGATCTCTTGAATATCACGCAAGTTTTAGCGAAAATTCCCCGATTTCCCCGGGGAAAACGCTTGACAATCATCAGCAATGGTGTTGCTCCCGCTCTTTTAGCGGCCTCGGCTTTACTGGCGGAAGATGGACAACTGGCAACCCTTACCCCCGCAACGATCGAAAAACTAGCTCCTCTTGTTCCCGCGGATATTGTCCCCCAAAATCCCATCGATCTGCGTCGCGGCAGCGATCCCGATAGCTACGCTCGCGCCCTAGAGATCGCTTTAGCGGATGCACATACCGACGCGGTGTTGATGATTCTCTCGCCTCGCTTTAACACCGATCTGCGAGAAATTGCCCGTAGCATCGCCTCAATCGCTCAAAATAGCAAAAAACCCATTTTAGCAAGTTTGATGGGGGGAGAGGGCATTGCAGAGGGAGTAGCGTTATTAAATCAGCAGGGTATCCCCACCTATCGCTATCCCGATTCGGCGGCCCGGGTGTTTAATTTGCTCTGGAAATATGAAGAGAATCTGCGCGGTCTTTATCAAACGCCAATTTTAACCAATTCTCAGGAAAATGGCTCCGATCGAGTTTTAGTTAGCCAGATTATCGAGCAAGCAGGGGATAGAACAATTCTCAGTGAGCCAGAGTCTTTAGATATACTCAAAGCTTATGGAATCCCTGTTATTGTCACTAAAATTGCTGAAAGTGCCGCAGAAGCAGTTAATCTCGCTGAATCTCTCGGTTATCCCGTGGTGATGAAACTGCATTCCCAGACGATTATCCATAAAAGCGCGGTGGGTGGGGTACAATTGCCGCTTTTTTCCTCTATGGCAGTGGCACAAGCATATCAGGCGATCGAAGCTAATATTACCGCACAAGTGGGTGGGGAGCATTTTCTCGGGGTGAGTATTCAACCGATGTTAGAAATCGATCGAGGATATGAGTTAATTATCGGCTCTAATTACGATGATCAGTGCGGACCGGTGATAATTTTCGGTACTGGCGGCCGTTTAGTCGATATTTTTCAAGATTACGCCACCGCTCTACCTCCTTTAAATACTAATCTCGCTCGCCGACTTTTAGAAAAAACCAAGATTTATCGGGCTTTTAACGGGACAAATGGGCTTAAATCGCTTAATTTAGCGAATTTGGAGCAAATAATCGTTAGATTTAGCCACCTGGTTAGTGAACAACCTCGCATTAAAACTATCGATATTAATCCCTTTTTTGCCGATTCAGAGCAATTAATCGCCCTTTCCGCCTCTATCCTTCTTCATCCTCCAACTACTCCCCCAGAAAAGTTATCTCATCCGGCGATTCGTCCCTATCCCGAACATTATATAGGTCCTTGGACGACGAAAAGAGGATTAAAGGTGCTAATTCGTCCGATTCGGGCAGCGGATGAGCCTTTAGTGCGACAATTTCACCATTATCTCTCGGAAGAAACCATTTATTATCGTTATTTTCATCTTGTCAATCTCGATCGCCAAACCGCTTATGATCGTCTTACGCGCATTTGTTTTATCGACTACGATCGAGTAATGAGCTTAGTGGTAGAGATTAATAACGATCAGACGGAAGAGCCAGAAATTATCGCTATAGGACGCTTAAATAAACTGCATGGCGTTAATGTGGCGGAATTTGACCTATTAGTTAGGGATGACTATCAAGGTCAGGGTATTGGTACTGAATTACTACAGCGTTTGGTCACTATTGGCAAAAAGGAAGGATTAGAGGGAATTGAAGGGGAAATTTTAAGTGATAACCGCGCTATGCAGATGATAGCCGCTAAAGTGGGGTTTTCTCTCTATAAAACTGCCGATTTTGTCAAAGTGGAACTTGAATTATGAAGCCTTTTTTGATAAGCTGATCACTAATTCTCTGGCTGAATTGTTTGGGCTAATCCTTGCTCTAAAGTAAAGGGAGGTTGCCAATTCAGGGTTTTTTGAATATAGCTAGAGTCAACGGCAAGAGAACCAAGCAAGCGATCGATATTATAGCTGTTAAAAGGGAGATTTTTCCCTGTTATGGATTCTACTCTATCACCCAGATAACCTAAGAATCTAAGTAAGGTAGTGGGGACGGGCAGCAATCGACAGGGTTGTTGAATTTGTTGAGCAATGAGTCGAATTAATTGGGGAGTCGAAACAGCTTGGTTATCGCTAATTAAAAAGATTTGATTCGCGGCATTAGGATGATCTAAACAGGTAATAATGGCAGCAACCAAATTACCCACAAAGACAAAACTACGACGATTTTTGATCGCACCAAAAGGTAAAGGTAATCCCCGTTTAATTAGTTTCATCAAGCGCTCCATATTAGCACGATTGCCTAGTCCGTAAACGAGAGTAGGACGAAGGATTGTCCAAGTCATGTTACTATCTTTGGCGAGGTTAATTAAAGCTTGTTCTGCTTGCAGTTTACTACGACCATAGGGACTATCAGGGTGACAGGAAGAATTTTCGTTAAGAATATCATCACTTTCGGCAGCCATAGCATGAATAGAACTGACAAAAATAAAGTGCTTAACTCCCGCTTTTAGCGACTGCTTAACTAGGTTAATAGTCCCCTTCGTGTTAACTTTTATAAATGCTGCTTCTGGATTGGATATAGTCTCATGAAGGATATGAGCGCGTCCTGCTAGATGAATAACGGTATCAATGCCTAGCAATGCTTCTTGCCAATCGGTTATATCATCAATTTCACCCACCTGAATAGCCTTAATTGACAGGGCTGCAGGAAACTCAAATTTCTGGCGAATTGCAGCTGTTATCTGGCAGTTATGTTGATGTAAAATTGGCAGTAAGTTGCTGGCAATAAAGCCATTAGAACCTGTAACTAAAACGTTTTTCATTATTAATTATTCAATTAAGTTTAGTAAAGTTTCCAACCATGTTTATTGAAAAAATACACAGCCGATTGAGCAAAAACTATAGCCAGTTTAGTAGAGTTGTGCGCTCCTCTTGCCCAATGATGATAAATATTGACATGGGGATAAAGTATGGTTTTGTATTTTTTAGACATTCTGATGGTCAAATCATAATCTTCAAAATACATGAACATATTTTTATCAAAATAGCCAATATCATCTAAATATTTTCTGTTAAATAGCATAAAACAACCACTAATAATCGGTACTTCTATTATCTGGTTATAGCTGATATCTCGCATTTCATACCAGTCCAATCTCTTTTTAAAAAGAAATTGCATTTTTCGAGGAATAAAACGTCTAATAAATAAAGTCAAAACCGTAGGTTGACGCTTGCAAAGGTATTGGATGTCCCCGTTAGGGTAAGATATTTTTGGAGTAATCAATCCCACATCTTGATGCTTATCGAGGTAGTGAATAAGCTCAGTTATCACATTATTATCAAAATAAACATCTGGATTGATAACTAAATGATAGTCATAATTTTTGGCCTTAGTAATAGCTAGGTTATGTCCTTGACCAAAACCAGTATTGTTACCATTATTGAAGTAATAATCTATATCGTATTCCTGAAAATTATCAAAGATTTTTTTGAGTTCATCGGTGGGAGAATTATCTACTACTGATAAATTAATTTCTATGGGTGTGCTGAACAGAGATTTAATTGCTTGAATAACTATCTCTGGATCATTTTTGTAAAGGACAAGGGAGGCCGTAAGTTGCATAAATATCTAAAGCTATCTTTTACTAAAAAGAGTATCCAAACAATTCTATATCTTCCTTGAGATGTTCACTAATAATATTTTTAGTTTCTTCGTTATAATAACTCCTGTAGTCTCGCTGACGTTGAGGATTTTGATTGACGGTTGCTAGTTTTACTTTTGGTAACTTAAGCAATTATAGTATTCTCTCATAGTCTTTTTGTCAAGTTTCAAATATAGTTAAAACATTCCCAGTCATTTAAGATAATTTTTCTCAGAGATTTCTCCAAAGACGACAACGCTACTTTGGGATTACGGATAAAAAGAGAGTTGTATTTGCAGGAAATTAACATTTTATTCTCATCTCCAGTTGATTTTTTAGTGACAGTTATAGAACTACATTTTTTTTGCTATGATAACCTTCTGATCTTCAATTACATTGCGCGTCGAGTTTACTAGACGTATTTCAGCGTGAAAGCCACAACTTTCTAACCGTTCAGTTATATCCAATCCGTAATTTCTGAAGGCAAGAACTCTTCCCTGTCCTCGAATCCGATCGCCATGATACTCAGGTTCAAGCTGATGTATGATAGTCCCATCAGGCTGTAAGAAACATCTTTCAACTGTTTTCGGGTTATCTGATAAAGGCACGGTAAAAATAAAATATCCATCTTTTTTTAAGACTCTGTAAATTTCAGAAAAACCCTTGCTGTCATCAGGAACATGCTCAAAAACTTCGGTAGAAGTCACTAAATTAAAAGATTCGTCGTTGAGAAGAAGATTTTGAACGTCTTGACAGACAACAGAGTTCTTCATCAACCCTAGAGGTACATCATCAAAGTATTCAGAAAAGTATAAATTTTTAAATTTACCCTTTAAGAATTTATACAAAGCTCCGCGAGAAGACAACTCGTAAACAGAGGTACTGGTTGAAAAATTTAGAGATTCAATTGTCAAACCAACTGCTCTATGAATTTTAGTAGATCTACAGTTTAAACAACGAGTACCAAAATATCCTGGATGTATCCGAACCACCACAGAACCGCATAAATTACAAATCCCAATCATCTAAATAGAGCCTCCTTTTATTTTTATGTATGGTTATAGTTCATAATTTTTAATTAGCAGCAATTAATTTTTTGGTTCTTCGTTACTTGGTATGGTTCGATAGGGGGGCATAAATCGACTAAATCCTTATCTGGTAAGAGACTTAATTGATTAGTTTGCTCTAGAGCAAAAACAATTGACAAAAATCGCTAAATGCCTTTCTATGTAAG
>NZ_JASJFB010000580.1:0-9576 GCF_030065455.1 Microcystis sp. M53602_WE12
GGAAAAAGTCCCTGAATTTTCCCCCTGATCACTCCCATGCCGGGTACTTTTTGATTGACAAAAAGTCTAAAAGTCTTACCCAACAAGGTTTTTAGATTTATTCAGCAAACCCTACTTAAGTAGCCTATACTCAACGGATTTAGTATTAGTAAACAGTAATCATTGATCAGTAAACAGGTATAAAGATAAAGATAAAGATAACTAACTAATTAACTTAAAACTTACATCTGATCACTGATAACTGATAACTGATCACTGATAACTGATAACTGATAACTGATAACTGATTTAATCTCCCGCATGATAGGAACTGCGGACTAGGGGGCCGGATCTAACCTGGGAAAAACCCATTTTTTGGGCAATTTCTCCCAACTCGCTAAATTCTGCGGGAGTCCAATATTTCTGTACGAGCAAATGTTCCAGAGAAGGACGCATATATTGACCAATAGTAACTCGATCGCAGTCGATCGCCCGTAAATCTGCCAAAGTCTCGATAATTTCCTCTTTTGTCTCACCGTGACCGACCATTAGGCCAGATTTCGTCGGAATTGACCGATCGATTTCCTTAACATAACGCAAAACCGCCAAAGAGCGATCGTATTTAGCCCCGCGTCTAACCGGTCCTTGCAAACGGCGCACCGTCTCGATATTGTGATTGTAACAGGCAGGTTTTGCCCCTACCACCGTCGCCACCCGTTCCTGTTGACTTCCCTTGCCTCCGGCAAAATCCGGGGTTAACACTTCAATTAAAGTGTGGGGATTGAGTTCGCGAATGGCTGTCATCGTCCGCACGAACCAACTGGCTCCGCCGTCTTCCAGATCATCTCTAGCTACAGAAGTCAAGACAACGTAACTTAAATTTAACAATTGCACCGCTTCTGCCACTTTTTGCGGTTCCTCCACATCGAGAGGCATGGGTGCATGACCCTTATCCACTTGACAAAAAGCACAGGACCGGGTACAGGTGGGACCCATCAACAAAAAAGTCGCCGTACCTTGGGCATAACATTCGCCGCGATTGGGACAGCGACCCTCCTCGCAGATAGTATGAATGTTCCTTTGTTTGATAATGCGCTGAACCGTGGAAATTTCGCTAGATTTGCCGAGCGAACGCCGTAACCAAGGGGGTAAAGAGGTAATTTCCTTGCGCCACTGTGGGGAAATATTGGACATGAGAAGTTAAGTAGGGTGTTGGGGATTTCAGTTATCAGTAATCAGTTATCAGTGAGGGGTTGGGGTTGGGGAGAGGGTAGAAGGGAGAAGGGAGAAGAGAGAAGGGAGAATAAATAAAAGCTGACGGCTGATAGCTAAAAAGCTGATAACCGACTCCCCAAAACGAAAACTTCCTATCTCACCATTAAGATAACTGCTATAAGCTGAGAAAGCGGGTAAAGATCATTGTTAATCAAAAAGGAAACTTAGGCAATGGGACGATGGCAACGGAGAAAAATTTTCAATCTGGTCATTCAAGGATTGGCGGGTTGCCTCTTAGTTAGTATATTTGTTCTTAATTCCCTGCCATCCCTAGGCCAAAATTTTCTAGTTCCATTTGCATCTCCCACGGGGACAAGGATTTTTGTAGCCGGGGATATAGAATATGCTTCCGTGAATCTAGATGGATTTGCCTTATTTCAGATTGCCTCCCAAGATTTTACCGCTTCTGAGTCCCGGGAACTCTCCCCGGTAGAAAGACGGGCTAGCCGCATTGAAAGGGGCTTAAATAATATTATCAATCGGGGTTTCGATCCGACAACCCTGCAAGTAAGTACGGCGACTCTCAATAATTTAACCGTGATTGTGGCCAAGGATAACCAGAATTTACCGCAACAGGTAATTCTGACAGTGACAGAAGTTGATGCCCTGATCGATTCTTCTTCTGTTGGCGATTTAGCGGACAGATGGGTTAAAATCATCCAAACAGCTTTGATCCAAGCTTGGCAAGAACGTCAGCCCGCCCCTCGTCGGCAACAGGTAATGACTGCCACTATAATTATTTTGGGGCTAATTTTCTTAAGCTGGGTATCAATTTGGTGGCAGAAACGTTTAAGAAATCGCTTCAATCTCCTCAAAAAACAGGCTAAAAGTCAATCCGATCGAAATTTACCTATAAATTCCCCCCCCAGAAAAGATCGCTCCCAAGAACCGATTTTAGCCTCTCTAGAAGATTCCTCTAATTTCCGTCAACAGGCTGATATTCAGCGACAACTGACGCTAAATATTCTCTGGAAAAGACTGGCTCTTATTGGACTGATACTGCTTTGGTTTGGCGGAATAGCGGCGATTTTGTATGTATTTCCTGAAACTAGGCTAGAAGGACGCGGAATAATTCGTATTCCTTTACGGATTTTTATTATCTGGTTGCTGCTGACATCAGTGAGCAATATGATTAATCTCTACGTTAATTCTCGGCTACGGGAGTGGGTAGAGGAAGGAGCGGTTTTTTCCGAAAATTTGGAAAGGAGGATTCTGCGCGCTCCCACTTTATTAGAAGTTTGGCGAGAAATTATCACATTTATCGCTATTTTTCTGGGAATTTTGATTTTTTTCAGTTGGATGGGTCTTTCTTTCGCCTTTTTACTCACGGGAGCCGGTTTAGTGGGAGCATTGCTCACCTTTGCCTTTCAGGATCTTTTAAAAGATTGGATTAACGGTTTTCTAATTATCTTTGAAGACCAATACACTGTCGGTGATATGATCCAGTTTCAGGAGTTTATCGGTTTGGTGGAAAATATGAGTTTGCGAGCGACTCAATTGCGGGCTGCCGATGGACGTTTAATCACTATTGCCCATAACCAAATTATTAGCGCACACAACCTCAGTAAAGATTGGGCGCGGGTCAATTTTACCATTGAAGTCGCCTATCAGACCGAGCCAGATGTGGCGATCGCTTTAATGGCAGCCATCGCTGAAAATATGGCTGTAGATCCACAATGGCAAAAAGATATCATCGATCCCGTGCAGGTTGCTGGTGTTAGTCGGGTTTCTCACACGGGGATGGAAATTATGCTCAGAATTGTCGTCAAAAGATTACGACAATGGGACATAGAAAGAGAGTATCGTCGTCGTCTAAAAATTGCTTTTGAGGAGAAGGGAATTCACATCGGTATCCCCCAACAAAGTTTCCTCATAGCAAAAGATAGAGAGGAATTCAAGGGACAGTTTTAAAGGGGAACATTTTCTATCGGTGGAGTTATAGGCCGTTGAAAGCAGATTTTCCATGACTATCCTTGAATAATATCAAAGCTTCCTTGGTTTTGAATCCGATAAAACAGGAAATCCGCATCGAGGGTGAGAATTTGCCGATACCCAGTCTTTTCAGCTACTAAAACTAGGGTTGCATCTGCCAAGTCCATCGGTCGATCGCGGTATTGCTCCATCAACCCCAACAAGCGACTGAAATCACTTTCCTGAATATTGTAAACCACCAGCAGTTTATCTAAAAGAAGTTGTCCCAGTTGTTTTTGCATTTGCCAACCCCCCCGATGCAGCGCCAGGTACATGGCTTCGGTCAGGCATGACCAAGTTGTGACGAGAGGCTTTGCTAAACGCATTACTGTATTTCTGTAGGCTTTATGTTGGGGTTGGGTGCGATCAACCAAACAAAGCAGCACTCCTGCATCACACAGGATCATAGCTCTAGTCCTTGTTGCCGATATTTTTCGAGCAGCAGTTGCTGGTAGTCGTTTATTGGTTCCGGTGAATTGACAGTTAAGCCATCTACGGCTTCAAACCATTGTAACCATCTTTCTATCAGTTTTCCATCAGGCTGAGTGTCAAAGGTTTTGACTCGATATTTATGATCGAGAAGATCAATAAAGTCGCTTACTTCCTGAACAAGGACTTCAGGGAGTTGATCTAGCTTAGAAATTGCAGTTTCTCGAATTGTCACAATCATCACCTCTGCCAAGATTGCTAGTTGGGCAACTTTAAACTAGGTTAGGATAGCTAACCTAACCTAGAAAATTTTTAGGAAGCTAAGGCTACCTCGACTATTTGTTGTAGTTCCCCATTTTGATAGAGTTCGATCATAATGTCGGAACCACCAATAAACTGACCGTTGATATAGACTTGGGGAATAGTCGGCCAATTGGAATACTCCTTAACTCCTTGTCTTAACTCCTGATCTTGGAGAATATCGACAGTTTCGTAGGAAACCCCCAGAATATTGAGAATTTGTATGACGTTATTCGAGAAACCACACTGAGGCATTAATTTATTGCCCTTCATGAACACAAGAACTTTATTATTCTGGACTAATTGATCGATTCTGGCCTTAGTTTCGGGTGTCATAGGTCTAGTAGCTAGAATTTGAGCAAGAATAGCCAATCCTGAGACGTGGCATATCCTATTAGTTTAGCACAAGCCGTTGGGATAGCTTTAAAAAGGCAGGTCTTCGTCCTCCTCCAAATTCTCTAAAATTTCGTTAACATCAGGTCTCCCGCGCACGATAGTCATATTTTCCAGAGACTTATTAACTTTAGTTTCTGCGTCCGAATTTTCTGGCAGTGAATAACCCATATTGACCACTTCACCATCAAAAGATTTCGCTAACTTTTGAGCGGCCGCCAAAATTTCACTAACATCTACATCTTGATCTAATGTCTCTAAAGATGAATCAAAATTTAAGATTTTTTGGGGCAGTTCTGTGCTAAGAGTTTTTGGGTTTCCCGATGCTGTGATCTTTGCTTCTTTTTTCTCGATAATTGCTTCTTTGACTGGGGGAATATCCACCGCGGTCATAACTTTATTTTCGGGAGTTATTGGTGGGGTTGGTGCGGTTTCTGGTGGTGGTTGTATCCTGGCCGCTGGGGATGGGGAAACTTCCGCAGCCATGGCAGCAGTGGCGGAACCTACCTGTAAATGAACTTTAATCCGGCGCTGAAAAACAGCCTCGAAAGCTGACTCAATATTAGTCAAGCGTAGCCGGGCCATTTTTAATAATTGTTCCGAAGATATACTTAAATAAGCGCTCGATTCTTCCATATTAAAAAGACTGCCGTGCTGACGCAAGAGAGTGCGAGTAGTGGGGGGTTCCATTACTTCTAAAACCCGCTGCCAAATTTGTTCATGATTGTCATCACTGGCAACAGTTTTAACCTCAGTTTTCGGCACTGCGACGCTAGTTGTCGGGGTGATAACCGCCGGTTTGATCGGTTGATTAACCGGTGCCGGTGCTGTGATCACTTCCGGGGGCCTTTCGGTGCTGGTTTGGGGACGGGAAGGCGCTGCCGTGGCAACTAGAGGAATCACCTGTGCTTGCGGTAACAGTCCTAAGAGAGTGACTTCTAACCAGAGACGGGGTTGAGTGGTGTTTTTTAGTTGCGTTTCGCTGTCTTTAAGAAGTTGTTGACCGCGGAGAATTTCCTCTAAAGACCAAGTACGCGCTTCCGTACACAATTCCTGCCAAGTGGGAGCAGTGACAGCGACCATTTCTGGACGATTAGGGGCGGTTTTGGCTAAAAGTAGGTTTAAATAGAATCCCGCTAGATTTTGCAAGACGATTAAAGGTTCCTTACCGCGATTCATCAGATGGCGACATTGTTCGATAACTTGATCGGGAATATTGCCATGAATGACTTTAAGTAGGGTTAAGAGGTCTCTTTCGGGGACTGCACCGACCAAATCCCAGACTCGCTCGGCCGTAATCGTTCCTGCGAGTAAACTTAATTGATCGAGGAGACTTTCCGCATCCCGTAAACCACCGTTAGCGATCTGAGCCACCAAGGTTAATGCTTCTAGGTTAATATCGATCGCTTCTATTTGGGCGATTTTTTGTAGGTGTGCCACCATCGCATCGAGAGGAATACGGCGATAATCAAAGCGTTGACAACGGGAGATGATGGTAGGCAAGACACGCTGAGGATCGGTGGTAGCAAGCACAAAAATCACTCGATCCGGCGGTTCTTCCAGAGTTTTCAGCAAGGCATTAAAGGCCGCCGTACTGAGCATATGGCAGTTATGAACTAATAACCCATTGGCAACAAAATTATGATTGTCCTCCACTTCTAGGTCATAGACGCTTTCTGTGTCACCTTCTTGAATCCCTATCACTTCCTCGAAATTTGTCAGCCATTGAGGGGATTTTATGATACTAGGCCTGTATTGCACCGCAGCCACATTCACAGGGGATAGGATATGATCGCCGATTTTGAGATTTTTTGCTTGTATCCATGCTTTTTCTGTTCTAATCAAATGATTACCAGTGCAATTAATCGTCCGATTTCTGGTTTGAATGGTTAAAGTTGCTTTTCCGCCTCGGTTTAGCCATCGCAGGACTTTTTTATATTCCCACTCTCCGCTGCTCTCGTTGTAACTGAGAACTCGTTTTCCGAGAATCTCAGGATGATTAATGGGGATTAATCCCGTTTCGGTGAAAACAAGGCTATCCCCAGTCAGGCATTCATCGATGACATAGACTTTATAACGACATTGGACGGGGGCAAATTGCGATCGCTCGATAATTTCCCGAATGTTATCCACACCGGTATTACTAGCGGCATCAATTTCGATCACGTCTAGGGCCGAACCATTGGCGATCGCTTGACAGACGGAACACTTACCGCAGGGAATCGGTGTCGGATGGTCACTAGACAGACAGTTGAGGGATTTGGCTAAAATTCGCGCCGAGGAGGTTTTCCCCGTGCCTCTGGGTCCAGTAAATAGGTATGCAGGAGCGATTCGCTCACTGATTAAGGCATTACTCAGGGTCGTGGCGATCGCTGATTGTCCCACCAAATCGGCAAAGGTTTGGGGACGATACTTATGATGTAGAGGTTCGTAGGTCATGACTGGCTGAAAACTTTTTCCGCACCCTAGAGACTACTATTATCCTATGCCGATTCTTTTTCAACACGAGAACAAGTGTATGCTTTTTAAGCTGTTAACTATTGAAATTGCTTGTTGAGATCAGGCAACAGTATAAAACCCCACACCCCACACCCCACACCCCACACCCCACACCCATCAGCAAATTTTATCTAGCCAGTTGTAATGCGCGATTTGCATCACAAGAATGGCAATTTAGCTAAGGCTTCTAATAAATTGTATTAATAACTACAATTTTGCCGAGAAAATCTGCCGACTATCTTAAGTATGCCCAAAGACAGCGCCACTAATCAGACCAACTGCTTATGACTGAATCTACAAAAACCCAATGTCCTTACTGTGGAGTAGGTTGTGGTTTGACAGTCACCCCCCCCGCGTCGGCCGGACAAGCATGGAAAGTCTTCGGGGACAAGTCCCACCCCTCCAGTCAAGGTATGGTCTGTGTTAAAGGGGCTACCGTAGCGGAATCAATCGATAAAAATCGCCTCAAAACCCCGATGATTCGCGATTCTCTCCAAGAGCAATTCCGTCCTTGTACCTGGGAAGAAGCCCTCGATCGCATCGTTAACCGTATCCAAACTCTAATCGCTCAGGGGGAAAAGGAAAGTATCTGTCTATACGGTTCGGGACAATTTCACACCGAAGATTACTACATCGCCCAAAAACTGGTCAAGGGCTGTCTGGGAGTCAATAACTTTGATGCTAATTCCCGTCTCTGTATGTCTTCGGCCGTGGCCGCTTACCTGAACAGTTTCGGCTCCGACGGTCCCCCCTGCTGTTACGATGACCTAGAATTAACCGATTGTGCCTTTCTGGTGGGGACAAATACGGCCGAATGTCACCCCATCATCTTTAACCGTCTGCACAAGTATCTCAAAGGTAACAAAGAAGCGAAATTAATCGTCGTTGATCCCCGCAGGACAAAAACCGCCGAGGCCGCTAATCTCCACCTAGCCATTAACCCGGGGACCGATATTGACCTATTTAACGGTATTGCTCACCTGTTAATGAATTGGGGTGCGATCGATACCTATTTTATCGATAAATGTACCCGGGATTTCGGCAAATACGCCGAAATTATCGGCCATTATCCCCCCGAAATAGTCGCCCCTAAATGCGGCATCCCCATCGAGGATTTAGAAAAGGCTGCCCGCTACTGGGCCGAATCGAAAAGAGTGCTTTCCCTCTGGTCGATGGGTATCAATCAATCTAGGGAAGGCACGGCCAAAGCCCGCACTTTAATCAATTTACACCTAATGACGGCTAATATCGGTAGGCCGGGGGCCGGTCCTTTTTCCCTAACCGGACAACCCAACGCCATGGGGGGACGGGAAGCCGGCGGCCTCTGCCATCTTCTCCCCGGTTATCGTTCCGTCAAAAATCCCCAACACCGGGCCGAAGTGGAACAAGCTTGGGGTTTACCCGCCGGTCGGATTTCTCCCGTCCCCGGTCGCGATGCTTGGAGTATGATTACTGGTTTGGAGACGGGAGATGTCAAACTTCTCTGGATTGCCGCCACTAATCCGGCCGTTAGTATGCCTGATCTAGAACGTACCAAGGCGGCCCTGTTAAAATCACCTTTTACTATCCATCAGGATGCCTACTATCCCACGGAAACCAGCGCCTATGCCCATTTATTACTGCCAGCGGCCCAATGGGGCGAAAAAACGGGAACAATGACCAATTCTGAGCGCATGGTGACGTTAAATAAGGCTTTTCGCCCTCCCGTGGGACAAGCTCGGGCCGACTGGCAAATTTTTGCCGAAGTCGGTCGCCGTTTGGGTTTTGAGGCACAATTTAATTTTCAGGATTCGGCCGAGGTATATTCCGAGTTTGCCGGCTTGACATATAAACGTCCTTGTGATATGACAGGGATTAATTATGATCGCCTGGCCGAGACTCCCCGACCGTGGCCCGATTCCATCGATGAAATTTCCGCCCCTAAAACCGCTAATTCCGGGGAATTACTAGGTAATTTAGTTAAAGATGACGATAAAAGCCAAAAAACAGCCGCAAAACGCCTTTATACCGATGGTAAATTTAATACTGCCGATGGACGTGCTGTTTTCGCAGCTTACCACAGTAAAGGTCTAGCGGAACCCCCGGACGATGATTATCCCCTAGTGTTGACCGTGGGGCGTTTGTACGGTCACTGGCACACCCAAACCCGCACCGGCCGCATCGAGAAAATTGTCAAAATGCACCCCGCACCTTTTCTGGAAATTCATCCCCAAGATGCAGCAAAATTGGGCATAGAAGCTGGGGAATGGGTGGAGGTGCGTTCTCGTCGCGGTTCTGCCCGTTTTCCCGCTTTAATTACCAAAGCAATTGCTCCTAATTGTGTCTTTGTGCCGATGCACTGGGGGGCCCTATGGGCAGAAAATTCTGAGGCCAATAGTCTCACCCATCCGGCCGCTTGTCCGATTTCCCTGCAGCCGGAATTAAAAGCTTGTGCCGTCAAATTAATCCCGATCAAGTCTTTAGTTAATGCCGAATTATCGAAAATTTGGGTTTAAAACCCCGCCCCTTTTAGCTGACAGGTGTAGGTATTTTACAACTAAGAGGAAGGGGAGTAGTAAAAAGCATCAACGGGGGTGGGAGGGAAAGAACTCCAGCGATGAAGTTGAATCGGTGGTGATTCGGTAGTAGTGATGGCGGCTTAATCCTTTGCTTTGCTGTGCATTGTAGTCATGGATAAAATACCAAAGGTTTCCCCAACGTGATTCTCCATTTTTTTAGAGAAAGATAGAC
>NZ_JASJFB010000150.1:0-2106 GCF_030065455.1 Microcystis sp. M53602_WE12
ATTTTAGCATATATTTCGTAAACGATGCTCATATTTAACAGTAAAGCCGTCGTAGAACGACGGGGTTTCAGACCCAAATTTTCGATGATGTCAGCTGCCATTAACTCCTGCCATTCAGAATCTTGTTGATAGTGAGAGAGCATTATATCGGCTTGACTTTTGAGAATATTCCTCCGTTCAGTCATTGGTAACTTCAGAAAAGCAAGACGCTGTTTTAAGGATGGAGAGATATCTTCGGTGCTAGAAGCATCAGAACTAACTTCTTCAACCAAAATAACTACCTCAACAGTTTGTCCTACAGTCAGCTCTGGAGATTCAATTTCAATTCTATTTCCCGGTAGGACTTTTGCTGTCGTGTACAAAGTTGATTTAACCATTTTAAGCCTTCTCTTTAAGTATTGTTGTTAATATAGCTTATTAAGATCGGCGACCGCACTTAAACCTACAGTTTCAATCAATGTGCATGGTGCGTTCCCCAAAATCGATCGCTGGAGCAGTAGGAACCACTTTGGGGAACGCACCCTACGGCTGTCTGGTGCAACGATGAGTTATGTTTTTTGTTGTTTATCCAGAAACTTAGTCATTGCTTCTGATATCGGTTGCTCGCAGATAAAATCGCCGAATTCCTGCTTAAAATCAGACCAAGATTCGGATAACAATCCTTTGCGTCTCCAATACGGATGGAACCATATCTATTGCATAGCGTATCCTGCTGGGTTATCTGTCCATTCACGGTATCGGAAACAGGTTGCTCCGATACATGGAATTCTAAAATCGCCTGTAAAAGGCCTTGCTTCTGGATGAAGCCACAAAAAAGCAACATGCTTCGGGTCATTTTCTTCGCCTTCATAACCATATTGCACAAAGTCGTATCTAAACTCTCGCCGGAAAAAACATGCTATTTTATAAACAGCTTTACGATATTGTATCGGGGATTTATATGTTATCCGAATAGGATTTAACTCTATTTTTTTCGGCGAAATTAATGGAGATATAATATTCACCGAATCTGGATTTATAGCTAAAGGCTTCATTATGCTGACTCCTTTTCAAAAAACATAACTACATATTACACGGAAAATTTCTGGATAACACTCCTCAGAGTAACGATATGGGTCAACTTTTGGCATATCACCCCATCTAGGCGCAATCGCCAGAACTTTTCCCTATATCACGCCCAAAAGCCTGTTAGCCAGATTAGCATATTGTCAAAAACCTTGTTTAACTAAATTCCTGACAATTAGGCCAATTCTAGCGACGATTATTCGATCTGACCGCACCCCTTGACAAAAATTTATCATTATTCGATTCGTTTAATTGTCGGGGGACTCTGTAAAGATTTTTTACTGGGAAATCCACACCCAGTAACAAACTTTTTGCCGCAAACCCTAATTCAAACCTTTGCTCCTGTACTTTTAGCAGCACAGGAGCAAAGCTGAAAATAAAAATTAATAATTGTCCTCATCGGTGATAACTTCCACGGGAATCACTTCTTCTAACACTTTCTCCTGCATTTCTTGGCGACGAATTGGTATTTTGGTTTTTTCCAATTCCGGTAAAGCGACTAATTCCCGTTGTTTTTCCCGGACAGTATTGGGTAACAACATCGGTAAAGGTTCGGGAGTTTCTAACCAGTAGCTGGCTACCGGTAGGGTATGTTCTAAATCTTCCAATAAACGGGGAATAATCATCACCGCGTGCAGTTCACCGATTTTCTCTGCTTCCCGCATTCCCGCATCAATGGCCACGGCCACATTAGCGACCGAACCCCGGATAATGGCCGTACACAAACCATCCCCAATTGTTTCGTAGGAAGCTAACTGCACATCGGCGGATTTTAACATGGCATCGGCTGCCCCCACCATAGCAGGAAAACCGCGGGTTTCCAACAGACCGATCGACATATTGCTCAGTTTGCTGAAACCCCGTTGACTTTGGGCAATTTCGGCTAAACGGCTACCAATGGGGAAAATTACCTCTAAATTGGGCATCGGTCGGGGAATAACCGATTTAGATACCAATTGTCCGAACTGTGCGGCGGTTTTTGCCCCTTCTTCCACTGCTAACCGCACATCGGCAATATTACCACGCACGATCGCCGTACAG
>NZ_JASJFB010000647.1:0-2089 GCF_030065455.1 Microcystis sp. M53602_WE12
ACATTGAACCGAGAGATACGGCATCAGCGAAGGTAATTGAGAACCGAGGAAAAAATGCGGTCGGACTGACCGTGTTAGAAAACGCTCGCGGAGGCGATTTGACGGGGATCGACCGGTTAAACCAGGTCGATCTAGTTAAAAGCCTAAGAACCGAGAATCCCCCGCTACACCGCGCGAGCGGTTAGCGGGGGAGAGTCAAAAAGAACAGAAATTCCAGCCCGTGACCGCCCGTTTAAATTCCTCGTCGATGAATCTCGCCGTCGCAGCGATCCTCCTACCCACAACCTTTCAATACACCTCCGCCGCAATCCAGGAGATTGCCCTACAGCGTCTCTCGGTAGCGGTGGCGGCGGTATTAATTTTTGTGTATTGCCTGAGTCTGCTGTTTTCGATGAAGACCCACACCTATCTTTACGAGGTGGGGGTTGCCGATCTCGATCAAGAGTCGGGGGAAGCCGTAGGGGTAAAAAAGCCGAATCTCTGGCTGTGGGTGGGGATATTACTGCTCGTGACGCTCGGGGTGGCGGTCGAATCGGAATTGTTAGTTAATACCCTAGAGGAAGCCACGCATAAATTAGGATTAACGACCCTTTTCACGGGGGTGATCCTGCTGCCAATTATCGGCAACGCGGCCGAACACGCCACTGCGGTTAGGGTCGCCTTAAAAGACAAAATGGATCTGGCGGTTTCTGTCACCGTCGGTTCGAGTCTACAAATCGCACTTTTTGTCGCACCGGTTCTCGTAATCGCGGGTTATTTCATCGGTCAGCCGATGGCTCTCGATTTCGACATCTTTGAATTGGTCGCCGTCGCCGTCGCCGTCTGGCTGGCCAACTCGATCAGTAACGACGGTCGCTCGAACTGGTTAGAGGGCATATTACTGGTGGCGACCTACACGGTCATCGCTCTCGCTTTCTTTTTCCATTCCGCACCGGGATAGAGCGATCGGTCGTGCGAAATACAGTTTCTCGATCGGGATAGGTAGTAAAATTCTCCCGTTCCAGAACCTTTGAAGGAAAAGCCGAACGCCGAATATTTCGGTTTCCCCTGTCACGGTGAAGGTATAAAGAACGGACGAACCCGACGGCCATCTTAAGGAAAAAACCATGATCGAGATTGTGATCGCGATATCCACTGGTGTAGCGGCATTCGTCGCCACCAACCTCGACGATATATTGATCCTGACGATTCTCTTCAGCCAAACGGGAAAACTCTTCCGTCATCGCGATATCGTGATCGGTCAGTATATCGGCTTTAGTCTGCTTGTTATTGCCAGTTTAGCGGGGTTTTTCGGGTGTTTTCTCATCCCTACTCAATGGATTCGCTATCTAGGCCTCGTTCCTGTGATTCTCGGCATCTTTTCCCTTCTCAAAGAAGAGGAGAAGGAGGAAGAGCCGGAGAATGTCGAAGTCAACCTAGAGGGTGCGAAACATTCCCCCTTCGGTCGTTGGTTTGACCCGCGCACCTATAGCGTGGCTGCGTTGACCGTCGCCAACGGCAGCGATAATATCGGCATTTACGTTCCCCTTTTCGCCAGTAGTAGCGTAACAAGTCTGATCGTTATCGTCAGCGTGTTTTTGATTCTGGTGGGGGTTTGGTGTGCGTTCGCCTACGGGTTGACCAGCGTGCCGACCATCGCCACTATTCTAACCAGTCAGGGAAGTACCTTCGTTCCCTGTGTGCTGATCGGTCTGGGTATTTTTATCGTCAAAGAAAGTATTTCCCTCGCGTTTTTGGCCTTAGCAATTAGCTATCTCTGGGCGATCGTCGGTCGCAGTAAGGAACTGGCAAAAAAATAAAGTACCATTTATTTTCAAGGCAGAATCATCACATCCCAAGAGGGTAATTAGGGCTTGCTGAATAATGGTAAAACCCTTTTAAAATAAGGCTTTTGACCTGTTAAAATCCGATGTTAGTGCAAGAAAATAGGATTGGGACGTTCAAAAACCTGGCATTATCCTTCTTGTAGTACATCGCTTGGTACAAAAAACAAGGGCAACAAAGCCCGAAACGACCGACTCCTGACGACCGGCTACTGACTCCTACCCCCAGGAAAAACTTTTTCAGCAGACCCTAATTACACATCTAA
>NZ_JASJFB010000660.1:0-1439 GCF_030065455.1 Microcystis sp. M53602_WE12
CCTGCATTATTCATGAGAGTAGGGTAAAAAACCCTGAAACCACTACCAGATATAAGTTACAGCGACTTGATCTCAACAACAGTCTGTTTTGTCTCTCCGTCACTGGGCTTTCAGGAGAGAAAATAATGGTTAAAAAAGCAGAAAAAAGGGGACAAAAAACTCTATAATGTTAGGGACAGTAAGAGTTAAAATTTTCGTTGATCATGACTGAGTTTTCTTCTCAACTTTCGCTAAACTTCTTTACCAAAAAACCTTTAGAAGCCAAGTTCTCTCGCCTTGATTTGAGTTCAGATGCGGGGGTACTTCTGGTTAGACAAGCAGAAGAACAACTGAAAATTTGTGAAGGATTAGCAGATTGTTTGGAGGATAATCGAGAGCCGGGTAAAGTAAAACATTCTGGCTCTTCGGTTTGTGTTATGCAATGGACGGGGGTTATAAGGGATGGAACCCTTATATAGAAAGGCATTTAGCGTTTTTTGTCAATTGTTTTTTATCTAGAGCGAACTAATCAATTAAGTCTCTTGCCAGATAAGGATTTAGTCGATTTATGCCCCCCTATCGAACCATAACAAGTAACGAAGAGCCAACATTCTCTACATCAGTTAATTAGTCAACGAGTCTATCAAATAGCATCGGGCTATGAAGATAGCAACGACAGTAACTATTTGCGGGATGATCCTATTTTTAAGATTGCTTGCGATAAAGTTCCGCTTCTAGGAGAAGAATTATTAGCTAGTCAGCCAACGATGAGTCGATGGGAGAATCAGGTAACAAACAGAGAAATCAAAGGAATGCGTCGCTTTTTTGTTGACCAATTCCTCAAAAGTTATTCACAACAACCAGAAGAAATATTGCTAGATATAGATGGCTGGGATGCTTTGACTCATGGGCATCAGCAACTAAGCTTATTTCATGGTTATTATGGACACTATATTTACTTTCCCGTATTAATTAATGAAGCTGGGAGCGGTTACCCGTTAGTTCTACAACTTCGAGCGGGAAATTCTCACCCAGGTAAAGGGGTAGCGGGGATACTAAGATGGCTATTTTGGCGGTTAAGAAAAGCGATGCCAGAAGTGAGAATTATTTGACGAGGAGATGCGGGCTTCTCCTTGCCTGAAATCTTGAAAGTTTGCGAACGCAGTGAAGTTAAATATGTGTTTGGTTATAGTAGTAATGCAGTCTTGAAACAAAAAATTAGTTATCTTCTGGATCAAGCAAGATTACAATATCATCGCACGGGAGAAAAAGGGTTCTTCGTTACTTGGTATGATTCGATCAGGGGGCATAAATCGACTAAATCCTTATAGGGCAAGAGACTCAATTGATTAGCTCGTTCTAGATAGAAAACAATTGGCCAAAATCGAAGCAATGTCTTTCTGTGTAAGGGTTTTATCCTTTATAACCCCCCTCCATTGCATAACACAAACCGAAGAACC
>NZ_JASJFB010000497.1:0-1473 GCF_030065455.1 Microcystis sp. M53602_WE12
AAATTAGGTAATTGACACCTTCAAAATCGCTAAAACCCCACACCCTACACCCTACACCCCACACCCTGCCACCAGGAAAAACTTTTTCAGCAGACCCTAATTAGGGTCTCAAGACCCCCCTAACGGCCACCGAGAAAACCTTCACCAGATAAGTATTTTTACTCAAGTCTCTGGAGGGGGACAGCTTATGTGACAGTTGAGGGTGCGGAATGTGGGTCGAAAACCCACCAGATAATGTCACCGAATACCGCTTTGACTCCGTAGCCGTCAAAGAACCCAAATTTGAGATCGATGGCGTATTCCTGCCACCCGATAATGATAGTAGCGGGGTGATCTATTTTTGCGAAGTGCAATTTCAAAAAGACGAACGACTCTATGAACGGGTTTTCGGCGAATCATTTTTGTATTTTTATCGCCAGCGAGAACGATTTACCGATTGGCAAATTGTTGTCATCTATCCCACCCGTAGCCTAGAACAAAGTAACACCCATCCCTACCGGGCGCTGCTCAATTGTAATCAGGTGCATCGAATTTATCTGAAAGAATTAGGGGAAATTCAGCAGTTACCCCTAGGGGTTGCCTTGATGGTACTCACCACTGTGGAAGAAACCCAAGCACCAGAAAAAGCCCGCTATTTACTGGCACGAACTCAACAGCAAATTGCAGATCCAGAAGCGGGTCGCGCCATAATAGAAATGATTGCCACAATTATGGTGTATAAATTTACTAACTTGAGTCGGCAGGAGGTGGAAGCGATGCTAGGACTACAATTGGCAGATACAAGGGTATATCGTGAAGCCAAGGAGGAAGGTCGCGAGGAAGGTCGTCAGGAAGGAGAATCTGCGCTCATCCTGCGGCTCCTCTCGCGTCGGATCGGTGAAGTGACTCCTGAAAGGCGATCGCAAATTCAAGCTCTCTCAATTAATCAACTGGAAGCTTTAGGAGAAGCTTTGTTAGATTTTACCCAACCCGAAGATTTGGAGGAATGGTTGCGATCGCATCTATCGCCCCTGTAATTGGGAGTAAGCCATCAGGGAGCAAAATGTAAAAATTTCTTAAATTGTGAATTATGCTAGGATTCGCCCTAGAATGATCAAAAATCATGACTACACAAGCAACAGTAATCCAAGGCACAGCCAAAGAAATTAGGGAAGCACTGGCACTTATACCAGATGATGAAATTGTCAGCCTTATGGTAGGTCGTCCCAGCTTATCTATTATTGCCAGAAAATTACAGCACGAGGCCGCAACTCTTGGCATAACAGCTGCGGAACACGACGCACTCATGGCATCGTTAAAACTTGACATCCTCACCGCCGTAAAACGGACGGCGATTCCCAAACCTCACGATTTAGGTTTCTGCTTCTTTCCCTTGCGGGGTTCCGCACCTGCCTTAACAGATTCACTCTGTTCTGGTCTTATGGTCGCGACCCGGACTGACACCGCAAGCCCTGCGGCCAAAATATTTTTACT
>NZ_JASJFB010000556.1:0-2798 GCF_030065455.1 Microcystis sp. M53602_WE12
CAAGTCCTTATCTGGCAACGTTTTTAGTCGATTTCTCGAAATACATAGCTGAAAATTTTTAAAAACGTCGTGCTTTGCTTACCTCATAAGCGATTAAAGGTAGCAAAAAAAGAATTAGATTCGGAGAATGAATCAGCCCTACCCTTCAAAAGGGGGACTTATCCCTAGAAGGTATTTCAAAAAACTACAGTTCCCACAATGGACGCAGTTTAAAAGCTAATTTACTGACTCAATTAATCGCAAATCACCAAATTAAAGAGATACCTGTAAGAGGCATTCTCCTATCACAACTAATAAGCGGTAAACCAAGGTGAAAGGCTGTAGCGGCAATTATTCTGTCAGGTAAATCAGGTACGGCAGTTCGTAATACGGTCGCCAAAACATTGACAACCTCGGCAGTCAAATCAGCTAAGATAAACCCACTATTACCAGCTAATAACTCTGCATCTAATTGGGATTTTAGTTCAGGTGCAATACGTCCTTTTTCTTGCAGATAAATTATCTCTATTAAACAGATAGTTGGAATATAAATGACAATTTCACCGCGATCGCATTGTTCAAATGTTTGGTTAGCTGTAGAACTCAAGCGTGGACTATCCTCTAAATACCAAATCAAAGCATGAGTATCGGTCACTGCATCACTCATCAAATATCCTCACGAGGAAAGTTAGCTCCTATCTGTTGTTTTACATCAGCGATATCTGCATCACTGATGTTGGCACCTCGCCATAATCCCCGCAAAGATTTACGAGGTTGATGGGTAGTAACCACTAACTGTTGTTTAATATCAGGAGTCACTTTTTCAATTAGACGTACTTTGTCTAGAGGAGAAAGCTGTTTGACTATCTCTAAGGCATCTTCTAGGGTAACAACTCTTGTCATCTTTTTAGACCTCAAGAAATAATGAGAATAACTTTCTGATTACATATCATCTTACAACGAATTTGAATCTTGGATCAAAAGGTTAAAATTCTCACAAAAATATTGACAAGTGCTGATCTAAGCTTAACAAAAACTTAACACAAATTCACTTAAAAACTATTGATTCGGCAGAAAAAAGGTGGTATGACTGAACTCAACAACAATAATGGAGGACTTACCCCATGAAAACTAAAAAACTGACACCCCGCAATGCTGCTCCTGTCCAACGGGAAAATACCGCTACCGTCTCTCGTAATGGCAATGCGATCGCTCAACTTGATTGGGGAACTTTTTGTGTGGGAGAGGATGGGAATGGCAATTGTGAAGAGTGGTACGAACTGCCTTTTGCGGGAGACGACGCAGAGTAATCCCTCCGATTTTAGCACGAACCTCAAATCAGGTCAAAAGTCTTTTTCTCCTTGCCAGGGCGCACGGTTTGCCTCAAGGAATTGACCTACAACCCTAGTTAATTCCTGGCTTTCGGATACCTGACACGGGGAGAAGCATTGCTCGGGGAGAGGGGGAGCGGGGGAGTACAGGTTTTTGCTCTTCTGTTGTCTCCCTTTTCCTTGGCTCACCAGTGCTAGAAGATTTAGATTCACAATAGGATACCAAGGAAAATTTTTTTATGAAAACTGTTGACAAAACTCAGTTAAAAGCTAATTTACTAGAATTATTGCAAATTGTGGAGTTACAAGGAGAAGAAATTTTAGTGACAGAAGGGACTAAACCAGTGGCGAGAATTTCTCCCTATCAAAAAAGTTATTCAACGGCGGAATTGTTTAAGAATATGCGAGGCAAGGTTCAGTATTTTGAAGATTTAACTACCCCAACAACCGAAGAATGGACGGAAGTATAAAAATTGTTCTTGATACTTGCGCCTTAATCTGGTGGAGTTTAGATCCCGACAAACTTTCTCAAAAAGCCAAGGAAGCTTGTGAACAGATGGAACAGCAAAAAAATGGTTTAGTACCATCAACAGCAATCTGGGAAATAGCCATTAAGGTTAACAACCGCAAATTAGATTTAGGAGTGAACATAGATGATTATATTGCAACTCTAAAAAAATCTGATGTTGTTCGGATTATCCCGATCAATGAGGAAATTTGGCTCGACAGTGTTAGGTTAAAATGGGAACATCGAGATCCGGTAGATAGAGTAGTTGTGGCGATCACCCAAAGAGATAAAGCAAATGTTATCACCGCAGATCAAAAAATAGCTAGTTTCTATTCTTCAGTAATTTGGTAAGCAACTAATCAACTAATCTACTCCTAGTGGACTGTTTCAACTAAAATAGGGCAATAGATTTGGCTCTTCTGGTTTCTGTGTGGAAACGAGGTCTATACTGATAGAATATCCGCAAAATAGCCCTAAAAGTCTTGCCCGATAAGCATTTCACGATTCCATAAGCAAAAATTATCACACAAAGTCGAGAAGAGCCTAGATTTCGGCTTAAAGTCTTAGATTATAGAATTTATAGCATTTTTCTAATACACCAAATTAGCTGAAACAATCCACTATAATGTAATAAATAATCACATTTTACCTCATATAAGTCGAGAGAGCCAAATCATCAATAATCATAGAACAAGGAGATGATTAATCATGAAATATAGCATTTTAATTCAATGGTCTGAAGAAGATAATGCCTATATTGCCAGTTTACCCGAATGGGGAAAATACGCTCGCACTCACGGCAGCACCCATCAAGAAGCCATTGATAATGCCCAAGAAGTTTTAGGCTCTTCGGTTTGTGTTATGCAATGGACGGGGGTTATAAGGGATGGAACCCTTATATAGAAAGGCATTTAGCGATTTTTGTCAATTGTTTTTTATCTAGAGCGAACTAATCAATTAAGTCTCTTGCCAGATAAGGA
>NZ_JASJFB010000370.1:0-6938 GCF_030065455.1 Microcystis sp. M53602_WE12
AACCCTTATATAGAAAAGCATTTAGCGATTTTTGTCAATTGTTTTTGCTCTAGAGCGAACTAATCAATTAAGTCTCTTGCCAGATAAGGATTTAGTCGATTTATGCCCCCCTATCGAACCATACCAAGTAACGAAGAACCACAAATTATGAATAGATATGCAGTCTATTAGCAGTTATCTTAACAGTGAGATACGAAGTTTCTGGTTTTAGAGAACGACGGAACGGCGGAACGTCGGAATATTATCTGATCGTCCAGAGATGATGACAAATACCGCCATACTTCATCTTCATGATAAACGCTATAATCTGAAAGTTGTTGCCAGTTGCTCATCATGAAAAAACTTACTTATTCATTGCTCCCCCTGGGGATTACTGTTGGACTTTGCCTAAACATTGCCCCTGCTTCCGCTGGTTTGATACCACAAAATGTCATTCCCGACGCTGCCCTTTCTATTGACGGCTTCGGTAGTACAACTAATAGTGGAGTTATTCAAGCCAATATACCCACAGGTTCTACTATTCAGAGGGCTTATCTCTATGCCACTTCCGTCTGGGATATGAGTCCAGTTTACGGAGTAACTTTTAATGGGAGTACACTTTCCTTGGGTTCAGCAACTATTCTTGGTCCCAATCAAAACCCAGCCACCACCGCCCGTTGGGATGTCACCAGTATCATCGCTTCTTCTTTTACGGGAGGATTACAAGACTTTAGTATCGTTGAGAATGGCGATAACGATGGTGCGGTTCTTGTCGTTGCCTACAGCAATTCTTCTACCCAAGGTTTTACCTCGGTTATTTTAGACGGGGAACTGTCCACCGGGGGAGACACGAGCCAGTTTGATTTTGCCAGTCCTTACACTGGGGGAGATTTTCTGGTTTCACTTGCCTCTAGTTATAGCCGTCAACCAAGTGGGCAAGCCACTGAGATTGACGTAACCACTAATTCGACCAATAATCGACGATTAACCAGTAGCGCAGGAGGACAGGATGATGGCGAAGGAGCCGACGGAGGCTTAATAACTGTTGGGGGGATAGGTGACAGTCCTACTAACCCCGGCCCATTAGATGACCCCTTGGATGGGCCGCGAATCGATGATGAATACTATAATCTCGCTCTTGGCAATAGTGCTAATCCTGACGCTTTTATCTCGCATGGAGATACCTTCCTGCGCTTAAAAACAGTGAACCCAACCAATGATGATAACGTTTTCGGAATGTTTATCACCAGTGGATTTAAGATCACTGCCACTCCCGTCCCCGAGCCATCCATGACACTGGGCATTTTTGGTATCGGTGCTATCGGAGCCTTAATATCTCGTCGTGGTAAAAAATCCTAACAGAAAATAAACCTGACAATTTAAGGCTGTAAATTGCGGTAAAAATTGATAAAATTTTCGATTGTGGTTTTTTATCGCTTTTTTTACCGCAAAATCACATTTACCTAGTTCTAGGTTTTTATCGTTCCAAGATGGAATTTGAACTTCAACCTAAATCACCGTAAGAGAGTCTCGGAGTGCAATCAGTGGCAAAATCAAGGCTATGATCGATCACTGATAACCAATAACTGAGATGAGATGGTTTTATTAGAAGCAGCGGTTCATTCTTCCCTACGCGCTTTTTTACGGGAACAAGGGCGCTTTTATTGGTCTCATCATCTCACTATGGGGCGACTGGTGGCTAGAGCTTTACGCCTAAAACGTTCCTCTCTCATACAAACTGGAACTACTCTCACCCGTTATTGTCTCAGTTATCTCACCCCAGCTCTTTTAGCTGATACACCTGTTCTAATTGTTGCCCCGGAGTCAGAAGTCAACCTACTGTTAGAAGTGGAAATCCCCCATCTGCAAGCATGGTTACAAACTCAGCGAGATATCCTCAAAAGTGATCGCTTTCCCGCTAATTTTACCGGTTTACTCCTCACCACACCCCAACAATGGTTAGAGGATAAATTGGACAATCTCGGTCATTTTCCCCAGAATATCCCCACGATAATCGATCGAGCCGAAGATTTAGAAACTTGTCTAGTAGATCATCTCACCGTCACCATTACTCCCGAACAATGGTTCGCTTTAGGGTCAGCATATCCCCAGCATAGAGAGATTATAGACTTAATTAAAGCACAACTTGGCCAAAGTATTCTTGGTCATCCAATTAATCCCTATAATTGCTATCTTATTGATGCCAAAGAAAAAGAATATATAATTGCTCTCCTGCAACGCTTGCATCAAGACTTAGCCACTGATTCTGCTTGGCAACTTTTAGCCGCAAAAATCCCCGAGCATAATTATCTCCTCTGGACATCAGTAGATCGAGAGCGAGGAGAATTTACCCTAAAAATCAGTCCTTTGGAGGTGGCTAGTTTTTTCAAACCGATTTGGCAGCAGCAACCCTTTGTTTTAATCGGCAGTTTTTTAGATAGCGAAAAATCCGCTAATTTATACCGTCAAAATCAGGGTATCGGAGAAATTTTAACTCTAAAGTTTGCAGCCGATCGCGAAAGTGAATATATTCATTTATATCTACCCGATCGCATCAGCGCCCCCAATACGCCCGAATTTCAACCGATGTTATTAAAGCAAGTGCGGGAATTAGTTAGTGCTAATCATACCAGTGAACAACCGATAGTAATCCTCATTGAAGATGTTCCCCTCAAGGCACAAATTGCTACCCAAATCGCAGCCGATTACGGTTCGCGAGTGCAAGTGGAAAAAACTGAGATTAATAATAATACTATTCTGGTTTGTGGTTGGCAATTCTGGCAAACCCATCAAGAAAAATTTCCGACTCCCAGTTTATTAATTATCGCTACTTTACCCTTACCATCCCCCGAAAATCCTCTCGTTGCTGGCAAAATTGCTTACTACAAACGACAACATCTCGACTGGTTTCGTGCCTATCTTTTACCCACAGCGGTGAGGGAAATTCAGCAATCTGTCCAGTCTCTCCGGGAGTGTCAAGGTTGTGTGGCTGTCCTCGATAATCGTGTCAATGCCCGCAGTTATGGCAGACAAATTCTCTCCGCTTTAGAACCCTATGCTAAAGTTAATTATCTCGATCAACAATTTTTTCAAGATAAAGATTAAATCAGTTATCAGTTATCAGTTATCAGTTTACTGTTTACTGATAAAATCTCCCCCGGAGCCATATTTCCAACTGTCTAAATAACGATGGTAAAGATATTTTTGCTTGTCGGGTAACTTTTCTAAAACAGGTTTTAAGGTGGCTGCCAAGGGATATAAACCACTATACAAAGCTAAATTAAAATAATGTCCCGTCCAATCGATAAAAGGACTGATACCCACTTGCGGAATCATCGGTAAAACTAATTGAGGATTAACCAAAGGCAAAGTTTTTGAGAGGGAAGAAAACTGCACCACATCCTGTAAAAATGGTTTTAAGACCTCATCTCCCAACTTATCCATTACCCGAAAAACTCCACTCATTAAGTCATTAATTTGATTGGGATTAGGGTTAGCATATATCTGGACACTCATGGTTTTTTGAAATAGCCACGTTACCGATATATTAGGTTGATATGGTTGTAAAAGGGCTAAATCTTCTCGGTTTAAAGCATCGATTTGTAAAGCTTCCTCGATGCCGAAAGTTAGCCTTTTTAAATGCCTAACCATTGCCCCAAAACCACCAAAACTTACCGGAGATTGACTACCGCTACTATCTCCCACTGCCAGAATTCTTGACCAGGGCATTTTTAAAGGACTTTGACGATAGGCAGGGAAAAAACCCGCTAGAAAACGCTGAAATTTTACCGCTTCTAAATCTACCTTTTGATACTCTGGCAGTAATCTTAAATACTCCTCCATCAAAAATTCTAAACTAAAGCGATCAGGATGAGTATCAAGATAGGTAAATAAATAAGTTGTCCGACCATCCCTAGCGGGAAATGCTTCCCAAAAGTATTGACATTGGTGCAAGATTGGGGTAAAAGAATAAATCAAATCACCAGTTTCATTACTGGGAAAACCCTGACCGCAACTACCCACCACTAAACAAACTCCATCGGGTTTTTCTCCTTTTCTTGCCTGTTTTGCAATTGCTGAAAAATGACCCATGGCATCGATTAATAAACGGGTTTTTAAAGTCACTTCTCCCGTTTTAACCATTACTCCATCTGGATGAACAATCGCCCCGCTAAACCACGAATTTTCTAATAACTTTCCTCCCGCTTGCAAAAACTTATTTTTTAAAGTCTCTAGCAAATAAACCGGATCAACACCGATATTTAAAATATCTCTGACCCAAAGCTCATAACCTTGATAAAATCCCACCCTCCCAGGATTATATTCCGTCGCTATCGCTTGATTTAATTCAGCTTCGGTCAATAAATCTAACTCTAAAAAACTGCTTAATTCTAAACGTGAAATATTCCACTCCTGCTCACGACCGCGCAGAATACCTCTTTCTAATAATGCCACACGCCAGCCCCTAGTTTGCAAAGCAGCCCCGATAAAAATTCCCAGGGTTCCCCCCGCAATCACTAGATCAAAATCCGTCTCTCCTAAAGATTCTTGACTTTGATTAATTACCGTAGGAATAACTGGATTTTCTAAACGCAAAGCTTGCCAAGCTCGATCGCTGGCTCGCAATTGTTGTAAACTCTGAGGAGATACTCGATCGAGTAAAGATGCAACTAAAGACATAATCTTATATCAGTTATCAGTTATCAGTTATCAGTTATCAGTTATCACCATATCCAGAGGATAAAACTACTTAGATTGGAAAAACTTTTTCCCTTCTTCAACGAGTTTATTAATATCCTTGAGGGAAACTCCAAAAATCGCTAAAACTCCCGTAAAGACTAACAAAAAACCGATAAAACTATTCCGATCATAGAGAAATAAACCCACCAAAACGATAAAATAGGGAGAGAGAATTTTACTAATATTTTCAACTACAGTAACTATCTCTGGAGTGGGAGGATCAACAAGATTAATATCAGCTTTATCCTGATCCGGTTCGAGATTTTGCTTAATTGAAAACATCACTTCCTGTAGGTCTTTTACCTCCGGTGGGTTCGGTTCCTTCGCTGGTTTGCCAAACATTGTTAACTACCTCGCCAATTTATCTATATCCTCTATGGTAGCCAAAAAAAGGGCAAGCAGGAAAAGCGCGAGCAGGTCGAGAAATTCTCAGCGCAATTTTCCTTAACAACCCCCTCGGCCTGGGCTGCTATAATCAGAGGAACAACTCCCAAGTTCGTTAACGGTACAAAAAAACTATGAATACCAGTCCAGATCGTGTGATTATCTTCGATACCACCCTTCGAGATGGGGAACAGTCCCCGGGTGCCGCTTTAAATGTGGATGAGAAGCTAACCATAGCGCGCGCACTGGCACGACTGGGAGTTGATGTCATTGAAGCAGGTTTTCCCCACGCTAGTCCGGGGGACTTTGAAGCTGTACAGAAAATTGCCGCCAGCGTCGGCAGCGAAGCTGATAGCCCGATTATTTGCGGATTAGCCCGCACTACTCAAAAAGATATCAAATCTGCCGCCGATGCGCTCAGACCCGCCGCCAAGCCCAGAATTCACACCTTCCTAGCCACATCTGATATCCACCTCCAATACAAACTTAAGAAGACTCGTCAGGAAGTTCTTGAGATTGTGCCAGAAATGGTGGCCTATGCCAAATCCTTCGTTGATGATGTGGAATTTTCCCCCGAAGATGCCGGCCGCAGCGATCCCGAATTCCTCTATCAAGTCCTCGAAAGAGCGATCGCCGCAGGAGCCACCACCGTTAACATTCCCGATACCGTCGGTTACACCACCCCCAGCGAATTTGGGGCTTTAATCCGTGGTATTAAGGAAAATGTCCCCAATATCGACCAAGCGATTATCTCCGTCCATGGTCACGATGACCTAGGGTTAGCGGTGGCTAATTTCCTCGAAGCAGTTAAAAATGGCGCTCGACAGTTGGAATGTACCATTAACGGTATCGGTGAGCGTGCCGGTAACGCTTCCCTAGAAGAGTTGGTGATGGCCCTTCATGTCCGGCGCTCCTATTTTAATCCTTTCCTCGGTCGTTCCCCAGAGTCCACGGAACCTTTAACCAAGATCAACACCAGGGAAATCTATCGCACTTCTCGCCTAGTTTCTAATCTTACCGGCATGATCGTGCAACCGAATAAGGCGATCGTCGGTGCTAACGCTTTCGCACACGAGTCGGGAATCCATCAGGACGGGGTGTTAAAACATAAACTCACCTATGAGATTATGGATGCAGAATCGATCGGTTTGACTAATAATCAGATCGTCCTCGGTAAACTCTCCGGCCGCAACGCTTTTCGCTCTCGCTTACAGGAATTGGGTTTTGAGCTTTCGGAAACGGAACTTAATAACGCTTTTATCCAGTTTAAAGAAATGGCCGATCGCAAAAAGGAAATCACCGATCGCGATCTAGAAGCTATTGTTAACGATGAAATCGATACGGTTCCCGATCACTTCCGCCTCGAATTAGTACAAGTGTCCTGTGGAAATAGTGCCCGGCCCACGGCCACGGTAACGATTCGCAATCCCGACGGTAGCGAGTTATCCGATGCGGCCATTGGTACAGGGCCGGTGGATGCTCTCTGCAAAGCGATCAATCGAGTGGTGAAGATTCCTAACGAATTAATTTCTTTCTCGGTGCGAGAAGTTACCGAGGGAATCGATGCTTTAGGAGAAGTGACTATCCGTCTCCGTTACGAAGGACGCACCTACTCCGCTCACGCGGCCGATACCGATATTATTGTCGCCTCCGCTCGCGCCTACGTCAGTGCCTTAAACCGTCTCCACGTCGCACTGCAGCAGAAGGAAAAAAACCCAGAAATGGTACAAGTCTAGATAGGGTGTTAGGGTTTTAGGGTTTTAGGGTTTTAGTTGAAATTCCCCCACTACCCCACCACCCCACACCCCACACCCCACACCCCACACCCCACACCC